>JBPCXK010000579.1:0-13333 GCA_051008635.1 Gammaproteobacteria bacterium | reverse complement strand
TTAGGCCTAGGCGCCCGTGTGGCAAGGCGCGAGGCAGGCGAATAGCCGGCTATTTAACTGCCGAAGCAACGCCGCCACGCGGGATGGATAGGCCTAAGAAATGTGAAGTTATTTCTGGCAGAGCCCTAAGGATTGCGTACAGGCCGCACCCGACGTTGTAAGCTGTGCTCGTTTTCCAGTATCCACGCTCTGATGGCAAAGACCGATAAACTTGGCGCCCTGCGCGAACGCATCGATGAGCTCGATAAAACCATTCAGCAGCTCATCAATGAACGTGCACGCTGCGCCAGGGAGACTGCCGGGATAAAAAAAGATGGCGATCCGCACGCGCCGCTTTACCGCCCGGAGCGCGAGGCGCAGGTCTTACGGCGTGTGCTGGAGCGCAACGAGGGCCCGTTGGACAACGAGGAGATGGCGCGCCTTTTCCGCGAAATCATGTCCGCCTGCCTGGCCCTCGAGCAACCGCTGAAAGTCGCGTTTCTCGGTCCCGAGGGGACGTTCACGCAGGCGGCTGCGCTGAAGCATTTCGGGCATTCGGTCAACACGACCGCGCTCGTCACGATTGACGAGGTCTTTCGCGAAGTCGAATCGAAGGCCGTCAACTACGGCGTGGTGCCCATCGAAAACTCCACGGAAGGTGTGGTCAACTACACGCTCGACATGTTTTTGCAGTCAGCGCTGAGCATTTGTGGCGAAGTGGAGCTGCGCATTCATCATCATCTGCTCAGTGTGGTCGCGGACATCGGCGTGGTGGCGCGAGTCTATTCACATCAACAATCTTTCGCGCAGTGTCGCGAGTGGCTGGATACCCACGTGCCGGGCGCCGAACGGGTGACGGTAAACAGCAACGCCGAGGCGGCGAGGCGCGCCGCCGCGGAACCAGGGGCCGCGGCTATCGCGGGAGAAACGGCCGCCGAGATCTATCAACTCGGTGTGCTGAAGCGCAATATAGAGGACCATCCGGACAACACGACACGGTTTCTGATAATAGGTCGTCAGGGCGTGCAGCCGAGCGGCGACGACAAGACGAGCTTGCTTGTTTCAGCGCAGAACCGGCCGGGTTCCTTGTTCCGCCTGCTCGAACCTCTCGCGCGTAACGGTGTGAGTATGACGCGTATCGAATCGCGGCCCTCGCGCAGCGCCAACTGGGAGTATGTTTTTTTTCTCGATATGGAAGGTCACCAGGATGACGACAATGTGGCGACTGCGTTCGAAGAGTTGCGGCGTGAGGCTGATCTGTTCCGCGTACTCGGCTCCTATCCGCGCGCGGTTTTGTAGTTGCTATGAACACTCGTCATGAGCTTTGATCCGCGCGCGCTCGCCACGTCCGGGGTGCGCGAATTGCATCCCTACCAGCCGGGCAAACCCATCGAAGAGCTGGAGCGCGAGCTCGGTATCAGCAATACGCTGAAGCTCGCCTCCAACGAAAACCCGCTGGGGCCGAGCCCGAAGGCGGTCGCGGCCATGCAATCCTGTCTGAAAGATGTTGCTTTTTATCCTGACGGCAATGGCTTTGCGCTCAAAACCGCACTGGCTGCTCATCACAATGTGTCGGCTGATTGCATCACGCTCGGTAACGGTTCCAACGACGTCCTCGATCTGGTTGCGCGAGCGTTCATGAATAGTGGCACCTCGGCAGTGTTCTCGCGTCACGCGTTTGCTGTTTATCCGATCGTCACCCAGGCGGTTGGGGCAAAGAGTCGTATCGCAGAACCCAATGCGCAGGATCATCTCATGCCCTACGGGCACGATCTTGCGGCGATGGCGAACGCGGTCGATACACATACGCGCGTAGTGTTTGTCGCCAACCCCAACAACCCGACCGGCACCTGGCTGCGCGCTGATGAGCTGCGTTCCTTTGTCGCATCGCTGCCGCAAACTGCTATTGTCGTCGTCGATGAGGCGTATTTCGAATACGTGCGCGAACCCGAATATCCCAACACCGTGGATTGGCTTGTGGATTTCCCCAATCTGGTCGTCACGCGCACATTCTCGAAAATCTACGGGCTCGCAGGCGCGCGTATCGGTTATGGTGTGTCGAGCCCCGCAATTGCGGACCTGCTGAATCGTGTCCGGCAACCGTTCAACGCCAATAGCCTCGCGCTGGCCGCCGCTGCAGCGGCGCTGGGCGATACCACACATGTGGAGCACAGCATTTCGGTCAACGCCGAGGGGTTGCAGACACTGGCTACCGCGTGCGAGGCGCGCGGTCTTGCTGTTATCCCTTCGGTCGCAAATTTCCTTTGTATCGAAGTCGGCCGCCCCGGCGGCGAGGTATACGATGCGCTGTTGCGCGAGGGCGTTATCGTAAGGCCGGTCGGCAACTACGGGCTGCCGCAACATCTGCGCATCACCATCGGTGCGCCCGCTCAAAACGCGCGCGTGATCGCCGCGTTCGACAAGGTGCTAGCCCGCATATCTCACCACGATGACGAGCCCTCGCTTGATCTTTGAACGAGATCCGGCGCTTGTAACAATGTCATGTCAAATATTTAGATGCGATATCATTTAGTTACGTGAACAATGGCGACTGCGCTTTTCAGGTGGAATCTACAACGCGTTTTCTTCAGTCGGAAATACAGCCCGTATTCCGCTCCATCAGAAAATCCGCTGTGAATTCAAATCTCGGCGCGATTATCTCGCCCCGCGGTGAGATATGCGGGTCAGGGCTGTGATCGAGCGGCTGTGCATCATCGGCGTCGGTCTCATCGGCGGGTCGTTGGCGCTGGCCTTGCGGCGCGCGGGTTATGTCAAGCATGTCGTCGGCACTTCGCGTAACGAGGCCAATTTGCGCAAGGCGGTTGAACTCGGTGTGATCGACGACTACACACTGGAGCCCGCGCGCGCGGTCGCCCATGCCGATGTGGTGGTGCTGGCTGTGCCGCTCGGGGCTGTCAGGACGGTGTGCGAATCCATAAAGGACGCCATGCCGCGTGGCGCGATACTCTCCGACGCCGGCAGCGCCAAGGGCTGCGTGGTGAACGATGTGCATGCGGCCTTCGGCAGTTCTTTGGCTGATTTCGTGCCTGCGCATCCGATCGCGGGCATCGAGAAAAACGGCGTCGAGGCCGCCTTCGCCGAGCTGTTCGACAAGCGCCTGACGATTCTCACGCCGCTGGATTCAACGTCGCCCACGGCCACAGACAGGATCACCGCCATGTGGGAGGCCGCAGGGTCCAGAGTCACCGTGATGGAGGTCGCGCACCACGATCAGGTGCTTGCCGCCACCAGCCACTTGCCGCACGTGCTGGCCTACGGTCTGGTCGACAGCCTGGCGCGCATGGAAGACGTGGACGAGATTTTTCAATACGCGGCCGGCGGCTTTCGTGATTTCACCCGCATCGCCTCCAGCGACCCGGTGATGTGGCGCGATGTCTGCCTCGCCAACCGCGCCGCGGTGTCGCAAATGATCGAGCGCTATCAGACCGATCTGGAGACACTCGCCCGTGCCATTGCCGCCGCTGATGGTGATACGCTGCTGAATATCTTTCAGCACGCGAAGCAAACGCGAGACCAGTTTTGCGGGTGAGCGCAGTTCGCGGCGTACCCGATATCGAATTCGAGACGGCGCCCGTCGGCCCTCTCGCTGGCAGCCTTCAGGTGCCCGGCGACAAATCCATCTCCCATCGTGCGGTAATGCTCGGCGCCATCGCGGAGGGCGAGTCCACAGTCACCGGTTTTTTGAGTGGGAGCGACTGTCTCGCGACGGTGGCCGCGATGCGCGCCATGGGCGTACATACAGCTGAGTCCGGGCCGGGCATGCTGCGGATTCACGGCGCCGGGCTGCGCGGCTTGCAGGCGCCCGCCGGTCCGCTCGATCTGGGAAATTCCGGGACGTCCATGCGCTTGATGGCTGGTCTGCTGGCCGGACAAGCCTTCGATACCACGCTTACTGGCGACAGCTCGTTGTCCGTGCGGCCCATGCGCCGAGTCACCGGGCCACTGGGACAAATGGGCGCCGCGATAGAGACCAGCGATGACGGCACGCCGCCGGTGAAGATAAGCGGCGGGCGGCGGCTTTCGGGTATCGATTATGAAATGCCGGTCGCCAGCGCGCAGATCAAATCCAGCCTGTTGTTAGCGGGACTCTATGCGCACGGCACAACGCGCATACGCGAGCCGGCGTCCACGCGCGACCATACCGAGCGCATGCTTGGGGGTTTTGCTTACCGGGTCGAGCGTCGCGACGACTGGGTCTCGGTAATGGGTGGGGGTAAGCTTTGCGCCCAACGAGTTGATGTGCCGGGCGATATCTCTTCCGCCGCGTTTTTCATGGTGGCCGCCACGATTGTTCCAGGTTCCGATCTGCTGTTGACAAACGTTGGAGTCAATCCGACCCGCTCCGGGGCCATTACGATTCTGCGTCAAATGGGCGCCCGAATTGAAATGCAAAACGAGCGGCAGGCAAGCGGCGAGCCGGTGGCGGACATCCGCGTGCGGTCCGCACAGTTGCAGGGGATCGATGTACCACGCGGGTTGGTGCCGCTGGCGATCGATGAGTTCCCCATCCTGTTCGTGGCCGCGGCCTGCGCGCGGGGTGAAACCCGGCTCAGTGGAGCCGCCGAGTTGCGCGTCAAGGAGAGCGACCGGATTGAGGTGATGGCGGATGGACTGGCGGCCTGTGGTATCCGGGCAAGACCGGCGCCGGATGGCATGGCCGTGAAGGGCGGTAAGCTGTGCGGCGGTGAGGTCGACAGTCACGGAGATCACCGGGTCGCGATGGCGTTTGCCGTCGCCGGAGCCCGCGCGCAAGGGCCAATTCGGATAGGACGATGCGCAAACGTCGACACGTCTTACCCTGGCTTCGTGGACGACGCCCGGGATGTGGGGTTACAGCTGACCCGCATTTCTCACCACGATGACGAGCCCTCGCTTGATCTTTGAACGAGATCCGGCGCTTGTAACAATGTCATGTCAAATATTTAGATGCGATATCATTTGGTTACATGAACAATGGCGACTGCGGTTTTTAGGTGGAATCTACAGCGCATTTTCTTCACTCGGAAATACAGCTCGTATTCCGCTCGATCAGTCGTGCCTTGTGAATTCGAATCTCTGCGCGATCATCTCGCCCCGTGGTGAGAAATGCGGGCTAACGACCCGTTGATGAGCCCGGCTCCGGTCATTACCATCGATGGCCCGGCGGGCTCGGGCAAGGGCACGGTCAGCCGCCTGTTGGCCGAGCGGCTTGGTTACGGCCTGCTCGAAAGCGGGGCAATCTATCGCTTGCTGGCGCTCGCCGCCCGACGGCGAAATGTAAAATTGGACGACAGTTCCGGGCTTGCGGCGCTGGCTCACGAGCTCGACGTCGAATTCGGCCCTGTCGAAGGTGAGATTTTTCTGGATGGGGGTGACGTCGCCAGAGAGCTTCACACACCCGCCTGTGCCGACGGCGCGTCCCGTATAGCAGCGCTTCCCGACGTCCGGGCTGCGCTGTTACAGCGCCAGCAGGCGTTTCGCCAGCCGCCGGGTCTCGTTGCCGAGGGCAGGGATATGGGCACGGTCGTTTTCCCGGATGCGCAGCTCAAAATCTTCCTTACAGCGAGCCTGGAAGAACGCGCCGAAAGACGTTATAAACAGTTGAAGCAACAGGGAATAGGTGCTAGGGTACGCGAGCTTTTCGCCGAGCTCGCCGCGCGCGACAAGCGGGATGAGAGCCGCTCAGTTGCGCCGCTCAAACCCGCCGAAGACGCAATCGTTTTGGATTCATCATCAGTGACAGTAGAGGACGTACTGGCGAGAGTATTGTCCCATGCAGACCGTCGCTTGGATTTGCATCTTTGAAGTTTGGATTTGGAACATAAGAGAGAGTTTTTAATGCACCACCAGAAAGAGACGAGTCTGATCTAAGCAATGAGTGAAAGTTTCGCGCAGTTATTCGAAGAAAGCCTCGCTAACATCCAGATGCGCCCGGGCACGGTCATCAACGGGACCGTGATCGAAGTCAGACCCGACGTCGTTATCGTAAACGCCGGTCTGAAATCCGAAGGTGTCATTCCCATTGAACAGTTTTCCGGAGACGGTGGTCAGTGCGACGTACAGGTCGGCGACGTCGTGGAGGTCGCCCTGGACGCCGTCGAAGACGGCTTCGGCGAGACCCGCCTGTCCCGGGAAAAAGCCAAGCGCGCCAAGGCCTGGGCCGTGCTGGAAGAGGCCTTCGAGGCCGACGAAACCGTCACCGGGATCATTACCGGCAAGGTAAAAGGCGGCTTTACGGTGGAAATGGGCGATATCCGGGCCTTTTTACCCGGCTCCCTGGTGGACGTGCGCCCGGTGCGGGACAGCACCCACCTGGAGGGCAAGGAGCTCGAATTCAAGGTCATCAAGCTCGACCGGCGGCGCAACAATGTCGTCGTGTCGCGGCGCGCGGTGGTCGAGTCCGAGTACAGCGCCGAGCGCGATGCGTTACTCGAAAATCTGCAGGAGGGCCAGACCGTCAAGGGTGTGGTCAAGAATCTTACCGACTACGGCGCGTTTCTGGACCTGGGTGGTATAGACGGTTTGCTGCACATCACGGACATGGCGTGGAAGCGTGTCAAGCATCCTTCGGAAGTCGTGAACATCGGCGATGAGATCGACGTGAAGGTGTTGAAGTTCGACCGCGACCGCAGCCGCGTGTCGCTCGGGCTTAAACAGCTCGGCGACGATCCGTGGATCGATCTCGCGCGCCGTTATCCGGAAGGGGCTTGCTTGTTCGGCAAAGTCACAAACATTGCCGACTACGGTTGTTTTGTCGAAATCGAGGAGGGCGTCGAGGGTTTGGTGCATGTCTCCGAAATGGACTGGACCAACAAGAACGCCAACCCGTCGAAGGTTGTCGTCCTGGGACAGGAAGTCGAGGTCATGATCCTGGACATCGATGAAGAACGGCGCCGTATCTCGTTGGGCATGAAGCAGTGTCAGCCCAATCCGTGGGAAGAGTTCGCCGCCTTGCACAACAAGCACGACAAGGTCGAAGGCAAGATCAAGTCGATCACCGACTTTGGTATTTTCATCGGCCTGGACGGTGGCATCGACGGCCTCGTGCATCTTTCCGACATCTCCTGGGCCGACGACAGTCAGGACGCAGTGCGCCAGTACAAGAAAGGTCAGGACGTGGAGGCGATTATTCTGCAGGTTGATCCTGAACGCGAGCGCATCTCGCTCGGGGTCAAGCAGCTCGAGAACGATCCGTTTTCAGACTACATGCGCGCCCACGCCAAGGGCACCGTAGTCAAGGGTGTGGTGAGGGAAGTCGACGCCAAAGGCGCGACCGTTGTCTTGGCGGACGGTGTTGACGGTATTCTGCGCGCCTCTGAGCTGGCGCGTGATCGCGTCGAAGATGCCCGCACGGTGCTGCATGAGGGTGAAGAGATCGAGGCAAAGTTTGTCGGCGTCGACAAGCGTAGCAGAACCATTACGCTGTCGATAAAAGCTAAAGAAGTTGCTGAAGAAGCAGAAGTATTGCAGGATTACAGCAGTTCGGGGTCGGCGACGACCTCGCTCGGGGACATTCTGAAAGAAAAAATGGGAAGTGGAGACTAGGGCCAGGACGAAGTAGACCGGCTGCCGATAGGGGCTGTGAGGAGTGAGCCTGTGGCTGGCCACAAAGGGATCCCCTGTCGCGGGCTGGCGCACTCCAGTATCCGGGATGAGGACGTTCGAATGGTTCTGCTCGATAAAGAAACAGTGGCGTTAGCATGACCAAGTCAGAGCTTATAGAGGCTATCGCGCGCAAGCAGAGCCACCTCGCTTACAAAGACGTGGAGTTGTCCGTTAAAAGCCTGCTCGAACAAATGAGCGGTTCCTTGTCGGGCGGCGAGCGCATCGAGATTCGGGGGTTCGGCAGTTTCTCCTTGCACTTCCGCCCACCACGGATGGGGCGGAATCCGAAAACCGGTGCCGCGGTGTCGCTGCCCGGCAAATACGTACCGCATTTCAAGCCGGGCAAGGAACTCCGTGAGCGGGTCAACGAAAACGAATATGTCCCGCAATACCAGCCGGAGGCGAAGAAAAAGGCGATGCCTTAAACTTCCACGCCGACGGGTTTTCCAACCACGTTGGGGGATGGCTAAAGATGCGAAGATTTGTTTATCTGTTGCTGCTGATCATCTTCATTCCGCTGGGACTCGCATTCACCGTTCTTAATTCGCAACAAGTAACAATCGATCTCTACGTCGCAAGGTTCACCTTGCCGATCGCCCTGGTGGTTTTTGCAACACTTACGGTTGGGGCACTGCTGGGTATATTTTCAGACTATATGGTCCGTGCCCGATACCGCCTGGAAATTCGCGGTCTTCACAAAAAGCTTACATCGGCGGAGAGGCGCAGGCCGGGTCAGCAAGGGTTGCCGGCCAAAGGCGCTGAATAATGATGTACCTGTTATGGCTGCTGCTCCCATTGGCGGCCGCCTCGGGATGGTACGTAGCCGCATGTTCGTACCGCGCCCGTGGTGCGGGCTCCGCGATTCCTCATGAATGTATCAAAGGTTTGAACTACCTGCTCAACGAGGAGCAGGGTAAGGCGCTCGAGATATTTGTCGGCTTGATCGAAGCGGACGAAGACAGCGTAGAACCACACTTTGTACTGGCGCAGATGTTCCGGCGCAGGGGCGAGACGGATCGCGCGATCAAGATTCATCAAAATCTCCTTGCCCGCACGAATCTGAGTCGGGCGCATAAGCTGGAGGCGATGCTGGAGCTCGGCAAGGACTATCTGAAGGCAGGCTTGCTGGACCGGGCCGAGGGCTTGTTCAAGCAGGTCATCGGCGAGGACGACAACAAAGCCAATGCCGAGGCGTATGAGCTGCTACGCGAGCTTTACGAGCAGGAGAAAGACTGGCAAAGCGCAATCGAGTCTGCGACGAGCTTCGAATCCCACACCGGCAAATCACAGGCAAACATTATCGCGCACTACTGCTGCGAGCTCGGCGAGGCCAAAGCGGCGGCGGGAGAACGAATTGACGCCGAGGAGCTTGCGAGGAAGGCCCTCGACTATGATAGCAACTGCGCACGCGCCAGCATTCTTCTGGGCGACCTGGCGTTTGAATACGCTGACTACGCGGGCGCCATTGAGCATCTCGGTAAGATTCATCATCAACAATCGACATTTCTGGCGCTGGTGTTGCCCAAGCTCAGGCTCGCGTTCGAGAAGATCGACGATAGGCTTGGCTATGTGCGTTTTCTGCAGGAAATCAAGCACGATGATCTCAACGTGAGCTCGCGGCTGAGCCTGATCGATAGCCTGATCAAGCAGGGCGATCACAAAACCGCGGAAGAGATAATCGAACTGGAACTCCGCAAACCCAATGTCCCGCTGAGGATCATTCGTCTGTACGCGCAGTTGACCAAAGCCGGCAACGGCGCGGCGCCAGACCCCGCCATAGAAAAGGTCATAGAGGCGCTGGACTCCCACCTCGACAAGGAAGTCTCACACCAGTGCGAGCACTGTGGCTTCCAGACCGGAGGTTTGTTCTGGTGTTGCCCCGGCTGTCACGGTTGGGGGACGGTCAAACCGATAGACAAGCTAAGTCACGCACCGCCGCGCCAGGTGCACTATGTTTCGAATTGATGGCCAGCCCGCCCGACGGAAAAGAATCACACATCATTGTCGCGCTCGATTTCCCGACCGCCGACCAATGCCTGAAACTTGTAACCCAACTCGAACCGCAGCAGTGTAAGTTAAAGGTTGGCTTCGAGCTGTTTGTTTCTGCGGGTCCGGAGCTGGTCAAAAGCCTCGTGACGCGCGGCTTCGACGTTTTTCTGGATCTCAAGTTTCACGATATCCCCAACACAGTTGCGGCCGCCTGCCGTGCAGCGAGCGAGCTCGGCGTATGGATGATCAACGTCCATGCGGCCGGCGGCAGTGCGATGCTTGACGCCGCCAGAGAAGCGGTGGACGCATCGGGGCATCGACCGAAACTGATCGCCGTCACAGTATTGACATCACTTGGTGACAAAAATTTACAAGAAACGGGGCTGACACTTTCTGCGGCCGAGCTTGCGGTGCGGTATGCGCGCGCCGCGTGTGATCGCGGTTTGGACGGCGTAGTTTGCTCGGCACATGAAGTTGCGGCGATAAAACGTGCCAGCAAGACGGATTTTCTGTGTGTGACACCTGGTATTCGATCGCGAAATAGCGCAACGAATGATCAGCGCCGTGTCGTTACGCCGGAAGAGGCGATCCGCGCTGGGGCAGATTACCTGGTGATTGGCAGACCCGTCACCAAGGCCGCCCGACCCTCGGAAGCACTTGCCGCAATGAATTGCGAAGTGCTTCAAGGTTTTCGAATTGGTGGCTGCTAGACTGCGCGCGGTCTGGTGATGAGCTTGTGTCAGCTAACTGCAAGCCGTAAGTTTGTCACCTTTTTTTTGAACTCTTGATAAGGAACATCAAAATGAAATCTTTTAAGCATATCCTCACTGCCGCTCTTTTTGTTCTGGCCTCGAGCGCTTTCGCTGGCCCGGTCAACATCAACACCGCCGGCGCCGATGCGCTGGCCGAGCTGAAAGGTGTTGGCGAGAACAAGGCTGCGGCGATTGTCGCTTACCGTGAGGCCAATGGCCCGTTTACGTCGATCCAGGACCTTGCGAAGGTCAAGGGTATCGGCGCCAGGACGGTCGAGCTCAACAAGGCCGAGATCATCCTTCAGGAGGTTAACTAAAGTAGTTCCTGCTGAAAGTATGTAAAATTAAGGGGGTAGCCTGACTACCCCCTTTTTTTGTCTGCACGGAGCGCCCGTACCCATGAGTTATAGAGTCCGCAAGGCAGTATTCCCGGTTGCCGGTTTGGGTACCCGGTTCTTACCGGCTACCAAGGCCAATCCTAAAGAGATGCTGCCGGTCGTGGACAAACCCTTGATTCAGTACGCCGCGGAAGAGGCAGTTTCAGCGGGAATCGATACGCTCGTGTTTGTGACTGGACGCAACAAGAGGGCGATTCCGGATCATTTCGACAAGGCGTATGAACTCGAATCGGAGCTCAAAGAGCGTAACAAGGACACTATGCTGTCGATGACGCGCGACATTCTGACGCCCAGCGTATCGTGCGTGTACATCCGCCAGGTTGAAGCGCTGGGCCTGGGGCACGCAGTGCTCTGCGCCAAATCGGTGATCGGCGAGGACCCGTTCGCCGTCATTCTCGCGGACGATCTGATTTACAACGCCGGCGCGAGCTGCCTCAAGCAGATGGTCGACATTTTCGAGCGCCATGGCACGGGCATCGTCGGTGTCCAGAAGGTAGCGGAGACCGACGTCAAAAACTACGGCATCGTAGACGGCGAATTCCAGGGCGACCGGCTGTGGAATATCAAGGGGCTGGTCGAAAAACCGGACGTGGACAAAGCGCCGAGCAATATCGCTGTCGTTGGCCGGTACATTTTAACCGCTGATATCTTCCGTCACCTCGAAAACACAGGGCTCGGCGCGGGCGGTGAGATGCAACTCACGGACGCGATAGCCGCGCAGTTGAAAGAAGGTAGCGTTATGGCCTATGAGTTCGAGGGGAAACGCTTCGACTGCGGCAGCAAGCAGGGTTATCTACAGGCCAATGTGGAATACGGATTGATGCACGCGCAACTCCACGAAGAATTTCGTGCCTACCTCAAGGCCCTGGATCCTGAGGCTATTCGGCCGCCTGGCGGGTAGGAGCTCACGCATCGCCTGGCAGGATGACAAAGGGTCCGTGGCGTGGGCGTACCGCGCGAAAGTCTCGCTGATCTTGCGTTAAAACACGATCGATCTTCAAACGCTCGGCGGTCGCGATGACAGCGGCATCGGCCAACGCAAGGTCGAGGTCACGGTACAGCGCAATCAGCTCCTGACAGCGTTCCAGGTCCGCTGCCGTGAACGGCTCCAGTGTAAAGCTTCCGGCGGCGAGCCCGTGCAGAAAGTCCAACTCGGCGTCGATGCCCAGAAACTCGCGTAAGAGGTAGTCAAGCTCCCCGAGGATCGCGGTGGGGATGATTATGCTGCCGCGTTCGGAATACGGGCTGTATTTCCGAGAAGAGGAAAATTCGTTGTGGATTCAAAGATCAAGCGAGGGCTCGTCATCGTGGTGAGAAATGCGCGAGCTGGCTGCCGCCAGGACCAAGATCACCGAGCTGGAGGCGCGGCTGCAGGCCGCGGGTATTCCATGAGTCAGTTGGAGACCTTGTTTTCGAGCTGCCGCACGCGGGCCTCGAGTGCATCGATACGCTCGGCGACGACCTTGTCGGTGTGCTCCTGGGCCAGCAGACGCTGCTCGATCAGGCCGAGCCGGATGTCCATTAGCTTGAAACCCTGGCGGACTTCCGTGGTCAGCGCTTCGACGGACTGCCGCAGCTCTGCCTGCCCCTTGCCCTGGGCGGCGACATCAGCCTGGATTTCGCGCAGCGTCGGAATGACGATGTCGGTGATCGAGTCGGCCATGGGCGAACCCTATCTCATCTGCTCCGGCCTGTCATCTGTCCGGGGATTTGGCGCATGATGATCGATCGCACCACCGATGCCGCGCTGGTGCGCGCGGTGATCACGCATCCCGATATCTATCCCCACGTGAGCGACGATGGCGCCCCGCCCGTGGAGCAGTTCGAGCCGATCATGCCCGATGATGAGCGCCTGATCTATCTGGCCGGTTGGTTCGAGGGCGCGCTGGGCCCTGTTTACCTATCACCAGCACAACGTCATTACCTACGAGCTGCATTCCTACGTGTTGCCGCCGTGGCGGGGCAAGGAGGCAGTGGTGGCCGCGCGCGTCTCCCTGGGGTGGATGTTCTCGACTACCCCCTGCATGAAAGTCATCACGCATGTGCCGGTGTACAACCGAGCGGCGGACGCATTGGCCAAACGCGCCGGCATGGTGCACGAGGGCACCAACCGCGCCAGCTTTCTGCGCGACGGCACGATATACGACCAGGATGTGTACGGCGTCACGGCGGCGGAGTTCTTCAATTCTCAGGGGGTAACATGCCAGTAGCAGCAGCAATAGTCGCCGGGGGCTTCGCTTATGCCGGCGCGCGCGAGCAGTCGAAAGCCGCCGGGCGTGCCGCCGACTCGCAGTTGCAGGCCACGCGCGAGAACATCGATTTTCAGCGCGAGATCTTCGAGCAACAGCGCGAGGACCTGGCGCCCTGGCGTGAGGCTGGCATCAATGCGCTGACCCAGATGGAGGAGGGCGTGGCCCAGGGCCGGTTCGACCCCGGGGCGTTCCAGTTCGAGTTCAATCAGGACGATCCGAGCTATCAGTTCCGCCTCGCCGAGGGGGTCCGCGCCAGGGATCGCTCGGCGGCGGCGCGCGGGCGCCTGCTTTCCGGGGCCCAGGACCGCGCCATCACCCGCTACGGCCCAGACTATGCGAGCACGGAGTATCAGAACGC
>JBPCXK010000578.1:0-5768 GCA_051008635.1 Gammaproteobacteria bacterium | reverse complement strand
ACGACGATTTTTTTCGCCTTCATGCTCATGAGCACGTTCGGCATCACCATCAACCAGATCTCGCTGGCGGCGTTGATCATCGCGCTGGGCCTGCTGGTGGACAATGCTATCGTGGTGGCCGAAACTATCATGGTGCGCCGCGAACACGGCCAGAGCGCCACGGACGCCGCCATCGCTGCGGGCGGGGAAATGGCCATACCGTTGATCACGTCTTCGCTGACCACGGCTGCCGCGTTTCTGCCGATCTATCTCGCCGAGTCCGCGGTCGGCGAATACACGGCGGATATCTTCAAGGTCGTGACGATCGCCCTGCTGTCGTCATGGGTGCTGGCGATGACGTTCATCCCGTTGCTCACGATCATCTTCATGAAAATAAAGCAGGGCGAGAAGCCGCCGACTTACGATAGCGGGATGTACCGTTTCTACAGCGGGCTGCTCAGGCTCGTGCTGCGCGTGAGGCCGCTGTTTCTGCTGCTGGTGGTCGGCATTTTCTACAGCGCTATCTGGGCCTTGCAGTTCGTGCCCAATGTGTTCATTCCTCCGCGCACCGATCCGATCATCACCGGCAACCTCACCATGCCTCGCGGCACTGCCATCGAGGCCACACAGACGATCGCGAACGATCTGGAGCAGTTTATCGTCGGCAACTACCTCCGCGGTGCGGGGGATGTTGCAGCAGGCGAAGAAGGTATCGTCAGTTGGGCAGCGTGGATAGGCGAGGGCGCTCCTCGCTACACACTCGCGCTAGATCCGGGTTCCGCCCAGCCGGGCGCCATCAACATGGTGATGAACACCACGACGCACGTCGTCATTCCCGACCTCATCGCGGGGATTCAGGACTATTTACGCGAGAATTATCCGGACCTCGAAGTACAACTTCGAAAACTCGAAAACGGTACGCCGATCCCCTACCCGATCGAAGTGCGCGTGTCCGGGCCCGACATCGCCACGTTGTACGACATCATCAATCCGATCAGGAGCAGGCTGTGGTCAACGCCAGGCGTGCTGAGCGTACGCGACGATTGGGGCCCACGCAGCAAGAAGTTGCTCATCGATGTCGATCAGGAGCGCGCGCGGCGCGCGGGCGTCACCAGCGAGGATGTGGCGGTGTCATTGCAAGCGGGTCTGTCGGGTATCGAGCTCACGCAATTTCGTGAAGGCGATGAGCTGATTCCCGTGACCATGCGTTCGGTCGCTGGCGACCGCCAGGACATCGCCAAGCTCGAAGGCATGTCTGTGTATTCGCAAAGCACCGGGCAAACCGTGCCGCTCAGTCAGGTGGCCGACATTGAAATCGCCTGGCAACCCGGAATCATCAAACGCCGCGATCGGGATCGTTCGATCGCCGTGCAGGCGCAACTGCTGCCGGGTGTGACCGCCACGCAGCTTAACAGTGAATTTCTGCCCTGGCTTGCGGAACAGTCAAAAGGCTGGCCACGACGGTATCAATATGAAATCGGCGGCGAATCCGAAACCTCCGGCGACGCCAACGAGGCCATCGCCGCCAAGCTGCCGATCGCCGGCATGATCATTCTTTTGCTGCTGGTCGCACAATTCAACAACGTGCGCAAGCCGCTGATCATACTCATGACCATTCCGCTCGGTCTGATCGGCGTGGTGTACGGCTTGTTGATTGCCAAATCTATCTTTGGCTTCTTCACAATCCTCGGCCTCATTTCCCTGTCGGGCATCGTGATCAACAACGCCATCGTGCTGATCGATCGGATCAACATCGAGATTAACGAGAATGGCCTCAGTCCCGCCGATGCCATTTTTTCCGCATGCAAGCAGCGGCTGCGGCCGATATTGCTGACCACTGCCACCACGATCGGCGGTATGCTGCCGCTGTGGATCAGCCGTGACCCGATGTTCGAGACCATGTCGGTTTCGATCATTTTCGGTCTGTTGTTCGCGACGCTGCTCACCTTGTTGGTTGTGCCGGTGCTGTACTCGATCTTGTTCAGGGTGAAGTTCAGTGGGGCGGCCCGGGCTTAAGGGCGGGGCGATGAACGTTCAGAACCAGAAACAATCCGGGCTCGAGGCGACCAAAGCCTGGATTTCGGAAGAAAGGTTGTCGTTGTTTGCAACGGCTATTGCCCTTTCTAACTTGCAAACCAACATGAGGGTACGTTATGAAAGCGCGCGTACTGGGAATATCGCTCTGTTTGCTGGGGCTGTCCGCCACGCAAACGCTGTATGCGAAGGACTCCGGGTTGTTTATCGGCGGTGGTATTGGCACCGCGACCGTTCAACAGGAGGACACGCTGCCGGTCAATGGCTCGGTTGATTTCGATGAAGACGACTTCGCCTGGAAAATTTTTGGCGGGTACACGCTTGGGAGTTGGTTTGGCTTGGAGGGCGGCTATGTCAATTTCGGTGAAGCAGACGGGTCAACGCAAAACACTTCCGATCCTGCGCAGACGGCTGAATCCGAAACCTGGGGCGTCGATGCATTTGGTGTGGTCGGCTTGCCACTCGGCCCTGTGCGCGTATTCGGCAAAGTCGGTGGGATCTTTTGGGACAGCGAGCTGCAGACCGGGAATTCGGCGAACCCCCTTGATAATGTGAAGTTCGACGAGGATGGCTTTGACGTTGCTGCCGGTGTGGGCTTGGAGGTCAGCCTGTTCAGCATCGCCGTGCGCGGTGAAGCTGAATACTTCAATGCACTGGACGATATTCTGATGTTATCGCTTGGCGCCGTGTGGACGTTCTGAGCACGCCGTATAAGGATACCGAGCACCCGCGTGGGCTCGCCGTATGCAGAGGTCTCGTCCCGCCCACCACAAGATTCAGGTCCAGCATGGCTCTATGTTGAAGCTGCCGCCACGTCAGCGTCGATACATCCTCATCGGGCAATGCCTCATCCCCGCAGCTATTAGCTTTGTCATCAACAGCTTCTATGCCTCCTTTTTGTTGCGCTGCTGAGCCTGGACGTGCGTCCAGCAGAATAAGAGCCCCATCACTAACAGGGCGCCGTAGGGGTGACGTACCATCGGCCACTTCCCCTTTTTGCCAATTCCGGACGCGCACGCGTGTCGGAGCCGGTTTCACTGGATTGTTTTGAAGACCTCGTTTGAGAAAGCACTTTCGTTACCGGAGGTATCAATCGCAGTGGCCGCGAAATAGTAGGTGCCCGCTTGCAAGCCATCGATGATCGTATCAGCGACGCCGATGTTTTCAACAACCTTCACCTCGGTATAGGATTGTGATTCGGTGCCGTAATAGATCCGGTATCCCGCCAGATCGAGCAGCGCGCTCCCGTCGATGTTAGTCGTCGGTGGTGTCCAGCTTAACGCCGCCGTACCATCGCCTCCGGATAAACCCCCGGCCGGGCTACCCGTATTGCTTGCATCTCCTCCATTACCACAAGCAACCACCATCAACGTACATAGCGTCGACAACATCGTAGTCAGAAGATGGCGCGCGGTTATTTTCAACATTCGTTCGGTCCTCATGTGTGAGCAGCAAGGCGCAGAGCCGCACGGGGGATCGTGTAGATGCCGCGATGTAGCCACCGTGTGAGCACGAAGGGGTTGGAATTCCCGACGGTCTTGCGGATCGCTTGGGATTTCACCCAACCCACGGTCCGCTACCCTGATTGGCTGGCTGCCGGCTCCCCAAGTATCGATCGATAAACCCTACAGACCCTCAGTCGTCCTTCCCAGCGGCTTCGGATGAGCCGCTCGGTAAGATGGATGTGCGGTGTTTGTTTTGTGTGCGCGGACTAGCCCGCAATTCTCACCACGGGGCGAGATGATCGCGCAGAGATTTGAATTCACAAGCATTTTCTGATCGAGCGGAATATGAGCTGTATTTCCGAGTGAAGAAAATTCGTTGTGGATTCAAAGATCAAGCCAGCGCCGTCATCGTGGTGAAATGCGGGCTAGCAGCGTACGGGGAGCGTCGGGTGCTGGTCATCCTGCTGAAGGCAGTTTGGCGTAGCGTACTTTACGCTTTGCACGTTTGCACCGATTAACTTCCGTTACTGAATTCTCAGGTTCTCAGGTGGTTTAGGTATGGCGCTGGCTCCTTCGACAAATTCAAACGCACCCCTGTCCCATGTCCCATCGCTACCCCTGATATTCCCATCGGGGTCCGTTCCAAACTCGGCCGCCAAAACCTGCCCGGGATCTGTTGCGGACTCGAGCCTGAAATTGTCGGTTAACGGTTGCCAGGCGGCAGCGCCGTAGGTCACAAAGATGTCCTCACAACTGGTAAACAAGATCTGCTGCTCGCTCTCACCCGGATCGCCCGAGTTTCCGAACGCGTTATGGGATTTTGTCGCAGCCTTGTTGTCGTAGTCACCAATGCCGCAAAACAGGTTGTTTCTGACAATACTTCCCGACCCGCCGGCAATCGGATATATATCACCAGACTGATTCGTGAGATCAATGAACGTATTGTTGTAGACTTGGTGTCGACCGCCAGGCTGAGCCGACCATCCACCCAGGATGCCGTTGTTGCAACTGGTGGGACCACACGCGGCTCTCGATCTGGTAAAAATATTTCCGTAGACTTTCCAGCGCAAGCCGGAAGTCATCACGCCGCCAGTGCTTACCGGGTCTGAGAATACATTGTATCGGACAGTCCAATCGTCCGGCGTGTTGGAACCGCCACCCTCACTAGTACTCCAAATCTCGCTATGCTGACGGCCACTGGCAGTAACATTGGCATTAGGCGCCTGAAAGACGGAATGCTCGACAATCACGTCGTCGCTAGAGTTGATGAGTAGAGGTGCTCTGCCCTGGTGATGCGAATAGACATGCTGCAGGAGCAAATTGTCGGCCCCGCCAAGCGAATAGAATCCGTCATGTCCCGTCCGGCTACTGCCGGCACTTCCATCTATCTCGGTATGCGCAATGGTCACATTGCTTGAATTTGTTAAACGAACCCCTTTGGCGTTATTGGAATTCGGCATTGAAATCACAAACCCGTGGCCGGTGGTCCGCGTCCCAACCTGTCCATCGAACGTCCAGTAGCCTGTCTTAAACTCAATCTGTCCCGAGAATATGGCCACCCCGTCGCCAAATGCGGAAGACCACCCCGCCGCTGGACCGTGATCAGAAGCAGTCGCCTTCTTTATGAAAATCCTGGTGGTTCCGGGGTTGGCTCTGTCAAAGCTGTCGCCACTATAGCTGCCGTCAGCGACAAAAATCGTATCACCTCTTGATATGATCGACCAATTTATGGCCGTCATGTTGCCCCAGGCATTTGACCAATCCGTACCGTTTCCTGATGCACCGTCGCGCACATAAAAGGTGGCAGCGTCAGCGGTGCCCGAAAACAGGGCGAAAACAAACACAATTCGAGCGTACATCCCCGCTCCTGGCTAAGTTCGAGATAGGTATACGAATTCTACGTTATCCCCTGTTCTTCCGTTCAAGAACTTTAGCGATGACGGCTCGCTCGACTACCTTAGCGACGGGATCTCGGAGGACATCATTACGGCGCTTGCGCGTTCGCCCCATCTGCTCGTAATGTCCCGCACCTCCAGTTTCACGTACAAGGGCCAATCTGTCACCGCCCAGGAAGTGGGCGAGAAATTAGGTGTGCGCTATGTACTCGAGGGCAGCATGCAGAAGGGGCCGCTACAATCCGGTCGAGAACCGGCTGTAGTGGTCTTTCTCAGTCGGGAAAGTCGTTTGCTGCAGTGGCCAGCGATTGTCGTGGAGGATCGCGGTCGCATCGAGCAGGCGTTGCAGCTCGTTGCGAGAGTAGATATAGGGTTGGAAGGAACGTGCGATGCGAGGTGCTGGCTGTGAGAGGGG
>JBPCXK010000577.1:0-4429 GCA_051008635.1 Gammaproteobacteria bacterium | reverse complement strand
ACTCTGTGCTGCAATAGGGGCAAATCATTTTGCCTTCCTCCGCGTCTTCGATCGGGATGTACACCTTCGGATGCGAGTTCCACAGGCTCATCTCCGGCAGCGGGCAGCGCAGCGGCAGGTCGGCGCGCCTGATTTCATAGTGGCGCTTGTCGTTGGGCGCCTTGAATTTATCCTGTTGGTCGGAGGTGCGCGGGTTGGGCATGAGGGATCTCAGTCGGCCGGTGTCAGCCATTCGCTGTAGGCGTTGTTGCGCCCGTGCACGAGGTCGAAGTACATGGATTGCAACTTTGTCGTGACGGGGCCGCGTGTGCCCGCACCGATGGTGCGATTGTCGATCTCGCGAATCGGTGTCACTTCCGCGGCCGTGCCCGTAAAGAAGGCTTCGTCGGCGATATAGGTTTCGTCGCGCGACATTCTCTTCTCACGCAGCGGCAAGTCGAGATCACGGATAAGCGTCATTATCGTTCCACGCGTGATGCCGTCGAGTGCGGAGGTCAACTCTGGCGTGTAGATGACGTCATCTTTGATGAGGAAGATATTCTCGCCGCTGCCCTCGGCGACATAGCCCTCCGGGTCGAGCAGCAAGGCCTCGTCGTAGCCGTCATTGAGCGCCTCCTGCAAGGCGAGCATGGAATTGATGTAGTTGCCGTTGGCCTTGGCGCGGGTCATCGAGATGTTGACGTGATGGCGCGTGTACGACGACGTCTTGATCCGGATTCCCTTCTCCATGTTTTCCTTGCCGAGATAGGCGCCCCACTCCCAGGCGGCGATCGCGCAGTGCACGGAGAGGTTGTCGGCGCGCAGGCCCATTCCCTCGGAGCCGAAAAAAATCACCGGCCGGATGTAGGCGCTTTCAAGCCCGTTGGCGCGCACAACGGCGACCTGTGCGTCGTTGATAGTGGTTTTGTCGAAGGGGATCTTCATGCCCAGGATATGCGCGGAGTTGAACAGTCGGTCGGTGTGCGCATGCAGGCGAAAAATGGCCGGGCCACTGTCCGTCTTGTAGGCGCGCACCCCCTCGAATGCACCCATTCCATAGTGCAAGGTATGCGTCAACACATGCACCTTGGCGTCGCGCCACGGTACCATCTCACCATCAAACCAGATCGTTCCGTCCCGATCTGCAAACGACATCTGTCGATACTCCTGAGGTTGTTCGAGAAGGCTCACCGGCCTATGGGCTCGCGCAAAACTAACTTCGCATCTCTCGCCGCCTGTCCATCCCGCGCGGCGGTGTTGGTTCGGCGGTTAAATAGCGGGTTATTCGCCCGCCTCGCGCCTTGCCGCACGGGCGCCTGCGCCGCACATGGATGTGCCAGTGTCGCGGGCGCAGGACGCGCAGGAGCGACCGCCGCACATGGATGTGCCAGTGTCGCGAGCGCAGGACGCGCAGGAGCGACCCGCCGATAAATGCAAACCTGTTCTTGCGCGTACCCTATGCTTTCATCATCTCTGCCCAATAGACTCGCACTGCCGAACGGGACTCCCTGAACTCGTCTTCCGTCGTCACGCTTGCTTCGTCCTGCAAGTCCAACTCGTGAACCCTGTCGCGGTAAGCGCGATAAATGTCCCTGAGTTGCGCTGCCTGTGCGGGCGTCATCAACGAGCACTCCTCCAGGCCATCCAGAATCCGGATGTTATCGCTGTAACGCGTAACCTCGGGATGGTCGGCGGCGTGCGCCAGAACGGCATATTGCACCATAAATTCAATGTCCGCGATACCGCCTGGATCCTTTTTGAGATTGAAACCCTCGTCCTCGCCGCTCTCATGCTCACGCCACATCTTTTCGCGCATGTGGTGTACCGACTCGCGCAGCTCCACCGGGTCGCGAGTTTGCTGCAAAACCTCGGCGCGTACACGCTCGAAAGCCCTCCCGATCGCCTCGTCGCCCGCCACTGGTCGCGCGCGCACCAACGCCTGATGCTCCCAGGTCCATGCCTGTTCGAGCTGGTAGCGCCGCAAAGCGTCCAAACTGGTGACGAGGAGGCCCGAGGCGCCGCTGGGACGCAGCCGAAGATCGACTTCGTACAACCTCCCGGCTGAGGCGAAAGTGGTCAGGATGTGCACGATTCGTTGCCCCAGGCGGGCGAAGAACACGCTGTTGTCGACCGATTTGTCACCGTCGGTCCATTGGTTCTCGCCATTGCTGTCGTGCACGAACACAATGTCCAGATCGGAGCCGTAACCGAGTTCCAGCCCCCCGAGTTTGCCGTAGCCGATCACGGCGAAGCCGGGATGGTGAATGTTCCCGTCGACCGTGCAGCACGGCCGTCCGTGCCTGGCGGTGAGCTGCCCGAGCGCGATCGCGAGCGCCTGTTCGAGTATGACCTCCGCGATCCAGGTCAGCCGGTCGCTGACCTTCATGATGGGCAGTGCGCCCATCACGTCGGCTGCTGCGACCCGTAGCACATTGGCGTGTCTGAAGTGCCGCAGGCGCTCCATGTGAGCCTCGATGTCATCTTCCGCCACCTGTGCTATTTCGGCCTGCAACAAACGCTGGAGCTCGTCCCTGGCGGGCGGGGCGTACAGATTGCGTGGGTCCAGCAGCTCGTCGAGCAGCAGAGGATGCCGACTGAGATAATCGGCGATCCAGGCGCTCGCCGCGCACAGCGTGATGAGTTGCTCGAGCGCGACGGGCCGCTCGATAAGGAGCGACAGATAAACCGAACGTCTGGCGACCGCCTCGATCAATTTGAGCACCCGCGGCAAGGCAATGTCGGCTTGCTCGTGCTCACCCACGAGCGCGATCAGGCGCGGCATGAGTGTGTCCATGCGCTCACGGCCCGGTCCCTCCAGCGAGGCGTAGGATCGGCTGTGGCGAAAATGACTGAGTACATTCCATGTTTCATCGGCAGCGCCGTAGCCGTTGCGGTGAAGCGCCGCAACGGCCTGCGGCCCGTCGTCCAGCCCTTCCCACAGATGATGAGAGCCTGTTGCGCCGCTGGCTTCACTCACCTCTTTGTCTGCAAACAAATGCGCAAAGTGCCGGTGGACGTTTCGTCGATGACCTGCGAGCGCGCTCTCGAAAGCCTCCCAGTCCGCGCAACCCATTGCGAACGCCAGGCGCGCGCGTTCCACTGTATTGTCTGGTAAACGGTGTGTTTGCTCGTCGGCGATCATTTGCAAGCGGTTCTCGGCGCGGCGCAGAAATTCATATGCGGCCAAGAGTTCATCGACGGCCGACGCGGGAAGTTGTCCCTTGGATGACAACAGCGGCAAGACTTCTCGTATGCCGCGTACTTGCAGCTGCGTGTCCTGCCCGCCGCGAATGAGCTGAAAGGCTTGCCCGATAAATTCGATTTCGCGGATACCGCCGGGCCCGAGTTTGATGTCGTCTTGCAGCCCGCGCCGTTTAACCTCGGCGTTGATCAGTGACTTCATCTCACGCAGCGCAGAAATTGCGCTGTAATCCATGTACTTGCGGTACACGAATGGCCGCAACCGTGCGAGCAGTGTTTCAGCGACGCTGGTGTCACCGGCGATCGCGCGCGCTTTGATGAGCGCGTAGCGCTCCCAGTCCCGGCCGTGGGTCTGATAGTAGTGCTCCATGGCGTCGAAGCTCAGCGCCATGGGTCCGGCCTCGCCAAACGGGCGCAGACGCGCGTCTACGCGGAACACAAAACCGTCTTTCGTGACTTCACTCAGCAGCTTGATGAGCTGCCGCACGACACGCACGAAGAACTGCCGATTGTCGAGTCCACGCCCGCCATCGGTATAGCCGGCTTCAGGAAAGGTGAAGATGACGTCGATGTCCGAAGAGAAGTTGAGCTCATCTCCACCAAGCTTGCCCATGGCGAGCACGACAAGATGTTGGGCGTTGCCTTCAGTATCCCGTGGGACGCCGTATTTCTTGCGCTGCTGTTCGTAACTGAATACGGCGGCTTGCGAGACACAGGTCCGCGCCAGGCTGGACAGGGCCAGCAAAGTCTCATCCAGTGACGCCCTGCCCGCGATATCCCGCCAGGCGATGCGTACCATCTCGCGCTGACGCAAACGTCGTAGCCTGTGCATCATGGCGTTTTCGTCTTCGGCTTTTGACAATTCAGTTGCCGTGCTCGCCGCCTGCGAGTCCAGCGCGCCGGTTTGTATCAGTTCCCTCAGCAAATCCGGGTTGCGCAGACAGCTCGTCGCCACGAACGGGCTAGCCGCCCATACGCGCAGTATCTCGTCGCGACGGGCTTCGAGCCCCGTGGTGTTGTGCTCCGCCGCGAATGCCTCCCAGAGCCGCTCCGCCTCGGCAAGCCCGGTCGGAAAGCTCGATAACGGCGGGTGTGTGTCGTTTGGCATCGAGTTATGATTTGGGGTTCTGCCAGAAATAAGTTTGCATTTCTTAGGCCTAGGCGCCCGTGTGGCAAGGCGCGAGGCAGGCGAATAGCCGGCTATTTAACTGCCGAAGCAACGCCGCCACGCGCGATGGATAGACGTCGC
>JBPCXK010000576.1:0-3377 GCA_051008635.1 Gammaproteobacteria bacterium | reverse complement strand
TTTAACTGCCGAAGCAACGCCGCCACGCGGGATGGATAGACGTCGCACAGGGATGTGCAAGTGTCGCGGGCGCAGGACGCGCAGGAGCGACCGCCGAGAAATGTGAAGTTATTTCTGGCAGAGCCCTTAGCTGACGCCGATTCCGAATCTAGCTTTGCCAGTCGTGTATTTTGTAGATCTTACCCGACTGTCCCACCGCCTCCCTCAGCGTATCCACATCTTTTAGCCGCAACATCGTCAGTAGTTTCTGGAACAACTTTGCCGTTGTCATAGAATCACCGATCGCGGTGTGACGGCCGATAATGTCGATGTCGTATTGAGCAGCGATGTCGTCCAGTGTATGTGACTGGTGTCGGGGTTCGACAACAAGAGCGAGCAACAACGTGTCGAGAACCGGGTGATCGAATCGTTTGCCTACTACGCGCTCCTTTAGCTTGAGGAACGTCATATCGAAGGCCGCATGGTGCGCAACCAGTACCGCGCCCTGACAGAAGTCGTGAAATCGGTTGAGCACATCATGCGCGGCAGGTCGATCAGCCACCATTTCATCCGTGATGCCGTGAATGCGGGTCGAGGAAACGGGGATTGACCGGCCCGGGTTGATCAGCTCATCAAAGCACTCATCAATCAGCACCCGTCCGTTAACGACCCTGACTCCGGCGATTTGAATGATTTCATCCCCCTTCGCCGGAAACAGGCCAGTGGTTTCCGTATCGAAAACGACGTAGTCGAGATCAGCCAGGCGACTGTCGAGGTTGATCGGGCTCTCTACCGGGCGGAAGAGATCGAAATCGTAGAAGTCCCAGCGGATCTGAGCCGCTTTGACGTCGCCCGCACTGCGTTCCGCGGCGCTCATCGATCGCGCCGACTCATCGATTGAAACGACATACCCCAGCGTGTCATCGTGCGCCACGTGGACAAGACTCATGCGAACGCGCAGCTCCCTGCCCCGGGGTTGAAAGACGAACTCTCTGGCCACGCGTGGCGGACAATCTCGAAGCTCACCCAAAACCTCGTCGAGTTGCTCCCGGCCCAGAATATTGGCCAACGATCGCCTGAGCCCAATCTCACCCAGATCGCCCAGAACACGCACTGCAGCCTGATTGAACAGAACGATCCGGTGCTCCAGATTGCACACTATCACCCCTTCAGTCAGATCGAGCAGAATAGCTTCGAGTTGCGCTTTGCTTTTGTTGACGTCAGCCAAAGCGGATTCAACGGCTTTGCGGCTCTCGTGCTGCCTGCGCAGCAGGCTACGGGCCAACGCCTGAACCGCCCCCGGGAGCTCTTCGAGCTGGTGACCTGCCGGGGCTGGCGTCATGCGCGTCGATTCCCCCACTGCCATACGCGCAGCTTCTCCGGCAAGCCGGCGCAGGGGAACAAAGGTTTTGTTCTCCAGCCACATCCAGACCATCCCCAGCGCTCCACATATGCTCAGTGCGGCGAGCAATACAGTCAAAACCACCAGGGCCACCGAAGGTTCATAGCTCAGGAGCCACCAGGCCAGTGCGGCGAGCTGAGATGCGACGAATATGCCGACGGCTGAAAGTACTAGCGCGGTGCGGGACTGGAACATTGTGCGCTCCATCATTATCGGAAGGCGTCCGATGGTCAACGTATGAACAAGACCTTGAACACGTCGCGGAGTTTGATTGAGATCAATTCCATCGGAATTGCTCCCCTTCAGACTGTGCAGCTATCTCTGACTGTTCCGATAAAGGGCAAAATCCCTCGTGACCAGACGTCTTCTCGAGGCCGGCTCGATAGCTGCTGCGCTGCTCCTGGTAGCGGCCGTAACCGCGGACGACTTTGCCGATCGCGAGGAGGCCGCTGAAGTTGTCGCCGATCAGCTTCTGTTCCACATGAACGAAACGCTCAAGCGTCGTCTGGAGGCCGGAAGTGCGTTCGAAGCAATCGATATATACACGGACACGGCGCCGATGATTGCAAACGAGTTGTCGAGTCAGACTGGCTGGAGAATAACGCGAGTTGGCACACGTACGAGAAACCCGATGCGCGGCATGCCCGATCCGTGGGAGCAGCGTGTTCTGGCGGACTTTGCTGCGCGAGGTTCACGCGGTGAGTCGTTTCTCGATATGACACACGCCGAAGTGGTCGACGAGCCGGCTGGCAAGTACTTCCGTTTCATGAAGGCCATAGAGGTGAGGCCGGAATGTCTCACCTGTCACGGTAACCAGGGCGAAATACCCGTGCTGATATATGGCGTCATCAAGAACAGGTATCCCCACGACCAGGCGATCGACTACAAAGCGGGTGAGCTACGTGGCGCAGTGAGCATAAAACAGCCGATGGGCCAGGGCAGCCACTTCGATGATGCGCAATCGGAGCGGACCGCATTGCATTGATTGCCATTTTTCTTATCGCGACCTGGAGGCCAAATATGAGAGACGCCCGAAGTGGCCTTGTCATGACGAATGTCAACAAGCCCATCGGATGTTTCCAGTACTATGAGCTTTTAGACTGAAAAAAGGTATAACCATGACTTTGCGGGACATTCTCGTACACGTCGATGAATCCAAGGCGTGTGGAAAACGTCTTGAAGCTGCCGCCCTATTGGCGCAGAAGCACCGCGCGCGACTAACTGGCCTTTATGTAATCACGCCAGTACCCATGCCTGCTTATGCCGGCTCGGCGTTGCCCACGGAGGTCTTTGAACGGCAGAAGGAGGCCACCAAAGCCGCTGCGCAAGAGGCAGAATCGAGTTTCGGTACGATCACACAACCGTATCAGCTCGACACTGACTGGCAGCTCGACAAAGGTGATTTGGCGGACAGGATCAGCGCCCACTCGCGCTATGCCGATTTGCTCGTTATTGGCCAGGCTGAGCGCGATGTGCTCGGATATGCGCCGGGCACCTCGACGCAGGACAGGGTCGTGCTTGAATGTGGCAGACCGGTCATGTTGATTCCCTATAGTGGGTCTCAGGAGACAATTGGCGATCGTATTCTTGTCGCCTGGAATGGAAGCCTGGAAGCAGTCCGTGCGATCAACGACGCCTTGCCTCTTCTGAAAATGGCGAGAGAAGTAACGTTGTTTGCCATCTCCTCGAGATCCGACGCCGAAACGGAAAATGCGATGGGCAATGAAGACATGCGTGATCATCTCACGCGTCATGATGTAACCGTCACGGCCGAGGTTGTCCAGGGCAAGAATCGCCATGCGGGCAATATCCTTCTGTCAAACGCAGCGGAGCACGACACCGACCTGATCGTCATGGGGGCATACGGGCATCCCCGCGTTTGCGAGTGGGCCCTGGGGGGCGCGACGCGGCACATGCTTCAGCACATGACAGTCCCTGTGTTGATGTCCCACTGAGCTGCATAGCAGGCTTTTGGGGGCGGTTAACCCCTGCCCCG
>JBPCXK010000575.1:0-3883 GCA_051008635.1 Gammaproteobacteria bacterium | reverse complement strand
GCTCTATTGGCTGCCCACAGCCGGCACGCCGCTGATCCCCCGAATACGCCAGCGCTGGCAAACGCTTTTCGCGCCGCAGCCAGCGCAAGCCATACCCGATAGCGGCGTAACCCCGGACGCCTGCGCGGCCTTGGCGCACCTGCATCGGGCCGTCGCGGAATTGATCGATCGTCCCGGTGACGGCAGCGCGTTTGAAGTTCTGCTCGCAGGGATAGAGAGGGTAAGCGGCGCCCAAGCCAGCGCGGTTTTCGTCGAAGACAATGTGACGAACGCATGGCGCGCCCTGGCCTGCACGTCTACTGCAGAGCGGACACACTTTACGTCTCTGTTGACAAAGCAACGCATCGGGCCCGACGGGCAACTGCCGCGGCGTATCGCCCATCCCGCACACGAGCGCGCGGAAATAGTGATGCTGCGGTTGCGCGATCGCAGCCGCACGCACCACGGTGTGCTGCTGCTCAAACTCGCGGGCGATGGCCCCGACGTTACCGACGCGTCCTTGCAAAGCTTGAGCGAAAGCCTGGGCATGATCCTCGGCAGCGTAACGCGCGCACGCGTTAACCAGCGCCGGGCGCTGTATCAAGAGCGCGCGATGATCGCCCGCGAGTTGCATGACTCCCTTGCCCAGGCGCTTTCTTATCTGAAAATTCAGGTCACGCGCCTGCAGTCCCTGCTGAATCAGGAAAGCGCTTCGGCGCAACCCGATCTCACGCATCTCGATCCCGTGGTGCAGGAACTGCGCGCGCATCTGAATCTGGCTTACCGTCAGCTTCGCGAGCTGATTACCACGTTCAGGCTCACGATGAACGGCCGGGCGCTGAGCCGGGCGCTCGAAGATTCGCTCGAAGAATTCGAAAATCGCAGCGCGATCGCGTTCAATCTCGACAACCGGCTCCCGGACGGAACGCTTTCCGTCGACGAGGAACTGCAGGTCCTGCAAATCATTCGCGAGGCACTCGCCAATGCCGTTCGCCACTCGCACGCCAAGCGTGCTGACATTATGTTGAGCGTCGGCCAGGAAGGCGAGGCGGAAATCAACATCGACGATGACGGCGTCGGCATGGACGCGACGCGACGCCGGCAACAGCATCACGGGCTCGTCATCATGCAACAACGCGCACACGACCTCGGGGGTGATCTGCATGTCGCGAAGAGCCCGACAGGCGGCACGCGTATTCAAATATCTTTTCGCTCGCGCAACCTGGCTGAATCATGAGCGCCTCCAGGCCGTATTCGCTGATCGTGATTGACGATCATCCCCTGTTTCGCAAGGGCGTGGCTCAGTTGCTTGAACTGGATGCCGGCTTCGTGCTCGCCGGCGAGGCCTCGTCCGGGCGTGACGGCGTCGCACTCGCACGGGAAACACAACCCGATCTGATCCTGCTCGATCTAAACATGAAGGGCATGAACGGGATCGAGACACTCAAAGCCCTCAAGCAGCAGGAGCCGGCGTCTCTGGTGATCATGCTGACCGTGTCCAACGCGGAGAAGGATCTGGTGCGTGCGCTGCGCGCGGGCGCGGATGGTTACTTGCTCAAGGACATGGAACCGGAGGAACTGCTCGACAGACTTCGCAACGCCATTGCGGGCGAGACTGTGATGGATCCAAGCCTTACCGGCATGCTGGCGGATGCGTTGCGTGAAGACAATGCCACGCAGCCTGCCGCAGACGCCACGCTGACCGATCGCGAACAGGAAATCCTTGGCCTGATCGCCGCCGGCATGAGCAACAAGATGATCGCGCGCGAGCTCACCATCAGCGATGGCACGGTCAAAGTGCATGTCAAAAATCTGCTGCGCAAGCTCAACCTGCGCTCGCGCCTGGAAGCTGCCGTGTGGGCGCTTGGGCAGGGTTCCGCCAACAACTGACCGACTCGGCTCTGCCAAGCCCTAAGTACTAAGTACGACCCCTATCGTGGCATGGCGGAGTCCCGGGCAGCGTCGCAATATTACCGAAGACAGCTAACCCGCATGTTGCACGGCGCTCAAGCGAAACGATGCACACGCATCACACCTCCCGCCAATGACCACTATCAGTAATCTGCTGGTTAATATGCGGCGCGGTTTTGCCGCACAGCCCGCCAATGACGATAACAACGGCCTGCTGCACAGCCTGCCGCATGTGGTGTTCGAGCTCGATACCGACGGCAGGTGGCGATTCCTTTCCCGCGGGTGGACGGCGCTCAGCGGTCATGGCATCGAGGAGTCGCTGGGTGCGCAAGCACTCGAGTACGTTCACCCGCAAGACCGTAGCGCGTGCGAGGAACTATTCCAACGCGCCTTCGGCGGCCCATCCCCTGCACTGACGATGCGTCTGCTCACGCGTAACATCGACTCGCGCTGGGTTGAACTGCTGGCTGGTCCCGGCGGCGCTCACGTCGTCGGCACCCTCACTGATGTCACCGCACGCCGCGAGCGCGAAGAACTGTCGCGCGCCGGACACCGTACGCTGGAAAGCCTGATGCACAATCTGCCAGGCATGGTCTACCGCTGCCGCAACAACGAGCACTGGACCATGGAATACGTCAGCCCCGGAAGCCTGGAGCTGACCGGCTACGCGCCCGAAGATCTCATCGACAACAGGACCATCGCTTACGCGGATCTGATTTTCCCCGGCGAGCGCCAACGGGTCTGGAACGAGGTGCAATGCGCACTGCGCGAGCACACCGATTTTGACCTGACCTACCGCATCCGCGGCCGGCGGGAAAAAGAAAGATGGATCTGGGAGCGCGGCCGGGGGGTTTTTTCCACTAATGGAGAGTTGCTCGGCCTCGAGGGATACATGACGGACATCACGCGTGGCAAGCGCGACCAGGACCGCCAGCGCGCGGGCGCGTTACACGACCCGGTCCTCCATTTACCAAGCCCCGCGCTGTTTAATGATCGCCTGCTGCAAGCTGTGCAAAATTCCGGTACGCGTGAATCCTTTTACTTCGCGCTGCTGCTGGTGCAGATCGACCGCTTCGACTCGCTGCTCGACAAATACGGTCGGCAATCCGCCCAGCAGCTCGTTCAGGAGACCAGCAGCCGCTTGCAGGACGAGCTGGAACCGGGCGATACCTTGTCGCGCCTCGAAGGTGGCTGCTTCGGCCTGTTGCGCGAACATACAAGAGACATTAAAGACGTCAATGACACCGCGCGCCGGGTTCAGGAGTGCGTGCTGCTGCCCATCACGCTCGATGATACCGAGGTGTACGTGACCGCGAGCATCGGCATTGCGCTCAGTAGTAGTGGTTACGCAAGCGCCGAGGACATGTTCACCGATGCCGGCTCCGCGTTGAGCCGTGCTCGCGCGCTCGGCGGAGCGCGCCATGAAGTCTTCGATCTGCGAATCCACGCCAAAGCGGCGGCGCAATCGCAGATGCAGGACGAAATCGAGCGCGCGATGGAAGCCGGCGAGCTGTCGGTTTACTGGCAACCCGTGACCGAGCTTGCAAGTGGCAATATGGCCGGCCTCGAAGCCAGGATCGTGTGGCATCACCAGCGCAAAGGCTTGCTGTTCGCTGAGGACTTCGTACCCGCGGCTGAAAATACGCAGCTCATTATCCCGTTGTGGGATTGGATGCTGTCGCGCGCCTCCGAACAGCTGCGGCGCTGGCAGGACATGGCGGAGACCCGGCGGATTGCGGCCGCCATCCAGATCTATGGCAAGACGCTGCTCGACGCGGAGTCCGTGCTGCGTCTCGGCGAGCAACTCCTCGCCGCCAAACCGCAACAGTTCGACCTTGCGCTCGGCGTCACCGAGAACGTACTCAGTCAAACCCCACAGGCGGTCGCGAAGATGCTCGAGCATCTACGAGTGAAAAAGATACGCCTGGTGCTGGATGGTTTCGGCTCCGGCCTGTCATCGCTGTCCATGCTGCGCGATATGCCGATAGACAGC
>JBPCXK010000574.1:0-2693 GCA_051008635.1 Gammaproteobacteria bacterium | reverse complement strand
CGAGAATTCGGCTGACCACGGTGGTGTCGACGTCGGGGGTATAACCTTCCAGGACAGAAGCCCCGTTCATCATGGGCACGCCGGCCACGCAGATATTGTCCTTGATGGCAATGCGCTTGCCGGCAAGCTTGCCTTCCGGCGCCCCTTTGATCGCGGTTTTCACGTACCAGGCATTGTATTTGTTCTCCTCGCCGTCCGGCCGGTAACCGGGTGTGCGCGGGTATTTCACCGGCGGGAGATTGTCCGGCATCGAATCGACGGTGTTGTAGCCGGCAATCAGCGGCGCCATGCACTCGAAGTTTTCCGCGGCTTCCTCGTCCGAAAGCGTGATGCCGAGTTGTCGCCCCACTTCAATGATTTGCGCAGTGGATGGGGGGTGTATGGCCATTTGAGCTTTCCCTCTTCGTTGTTCATTCTCTCAAACCTTGCCGGCCCTGGCGGTGTAGCGTGCCCTGGGGACTCCGCAGTCCGGACGCCTTCATCCCGACCGGCGCACCGAACAGTGTGGCAGCATTTTTCAGACCTGTTTAGCAATGATGCTCGTAACGCACAATATTGGAATACCTCACAACCGTTGACCTTTCGCGGGCAAGACGGTTAGGTTGCCGATACAACGGGGAAGGCGTGGCGCGCCCGTTGGACGGCGAAGCCGCTCCGATCCAATGCGCGGCTGGGACCGAGTTGCAGTCGGCCACGCCAGGAGCTCCCGATCATGACCTCAAAAAAAACCATGGCCTCAAAAAACACGCGGAGCGAGCCGGCCTGCTCCAACGATATCGGCCGGCGCGATTTTCTGAAGACGACGGCGGCCGGCGTATCGACCGCGGTCGCGACGGGTTCGTTGGTGAGTGCGGCCCTGTCCCGCAGCGCCCACGCCGCGGGCAAGCAGTTGAGTTATGCCTTCTGGCCCTGGGGCAGCGAGATTGTTACCGACAATGCCCGCATCTTCGAGGAGCAGTATGGCGAGAAAATCAACCTCCAGCCGATCCCGGGCGAGTACGCGGCGGTTCTAGAAACTAAGCTCGCCTCCAAGGCACCGATAGATATGTTCCGTGCCCAGCGTGGCCAGGCGTCGCGCTGGTACGCCGCCGGTTGGATCCGCCCGATCGACGATCTGCCCGACCTGGACAAGATCAAGTCGGAGATGTTCGAAGGCATCCGCGAGGACAGCAAGGCCTGGCCGGACGGCAAGTTCCTCGGCCTGACCTACTATAACGGCGGCCCGTTTTGCCTGTTTCGCAACGAAAAGGTGCTCGGAGCGGCAGGCTATGCGGCAACCGCGAACGAAAGCGATTACCCCCAGACCTGGGACGAGGTCACCGCGCAGGCGCGCGACATAAAGAAGAAGGGCATCGTCGAGCACCCGATTCTGCCGGCCTGGTACAAGGCCTGGACGGGCACGCCCTGGGCGCTCTATGCGCATGCCTTTTCCGAGGGCGAGTATTTCGTCGATTCCAATATGGTGGCGACCTTCGGACCGGACACGCCGCTGCTCAAGGTCCTCTCGGACTGGAAGACCTGGTGGGACGAGGATCTCGTACCCCGGGCAATCCTGACCTGGCAGGATTCGCAGATGAGCAACTCGTGGATGAAGGGCCTGCACGCCTTCCACCACTACATCGACTACCAGAGCTTCATCTATTCGGACGCGGCCAACAGCGGCGACCTTTCCACACAGTTCAACATGAACCCGATAACGCCGGGCGCGACCCACGACACCAACCTGGTCGGGCACGCCTTGCTGGCCATGAGCACGATCGAGCGCTCGGACGAGGATCTCATGCGGGTCTGGGAGATGATGAAGTTCTACGGCTGGCGTGACAAGACCGGGGATCTCGTGGTCAAGAAGCGCTGGGCGCGCGAGGCCAACCTCGAAGCACCGTTCCCCGCTGTTTACGAAGATCCGGAGGTCACGGCGGCGATCAAGAAGTGGTTGTATCCGCCGCTGGCCGATGAGAGCTACCAGTGGCTATTCAACGGTCGCGAGCGGGCGATCGCCCCCGATCTACTCAAGGCGCCATGGTTCCAGGAATGGGAGGTCGTCATGCAGCAGACGATCGAGCAGGAAATGCTCATCAAAGGCTCGAAGTCGCCCAAGGAGACGGTTGTCTCCATGCGCAAGCTTTGGGACAAGCTGTACAAGAAATACGTCTAGACGCCGGGACGGGCGGTCCGGTCGTTCGGGCCGCCCGGATTGCGCTCGAGATCGGGATGGTCAGCAGGGGGATGTGACGTGGCCGCCGTCACGGTAGACAATGTCGTCAAAACGTTCGGTAACACGGTTGCCGTCGACAACTTGACCTTGGAGGTCAAGAACAAGGAGTTTGTCGTTCTTCTGGGACCGTCCGGTTGCGGCAAGACGACCACCCTCAACATGATCGCCGGACTGGACACACCCACGTCAGGCCGAATTCTGTTCGACGACCACGCGGTCCAACACCTGCCCGCCGACAAGCGCGATATCTCGATGGTCTTTCAAAGTATCGCGCTCTATCCGCACATGAGCGTCTACGGCAATATTGCCTTTCCATTGAAGATGGCGAAGGTGCCCAAGACGGAGATCGACTCGCGGTTGCGCAGCGCGGCGGCGCGGATGCGCATCGAGCCGCTCCTCGACCGCAAGCCGCACCAGTTGTCGGGCGGACAGCGCCAGCGGGTTGCCCTCGGCCGTGCGGTCGTGCGCGACCCCGCGG
>JBPCXK010000573.1:0-3366 GCA_051008635.1 Gammaproteobacteria bacterium | reverse complement strand
GCGATTGACGATACGCTCGCGATTAGCGCGGCTCGCCCGCCCGTTCCACGTTGCCAGGCGCTCAATCTCTTGATCGAGAGTCGCGAGTGCGTGGGTGCAGCCGGCGGCGCGTAATCCTTCGACTGCCCGCGCCGACAGACCTTCCCAGACAGTTTCTCGCCGAGGTCTCACCATCACGGCGACGCGGTAGCCCATCCCGGCAAGCCGCAGCGCGGTCATCACACCTGCCGGCCCGCCGCCCACCACTAAGATGTCGTAGCTGTCCAAAACCGCCGTCCCATCTCATTCAATAATGCGGCGTCCCCTCTATATTGTCGAGAGCCCAGCGGCTTGAATCTGCCGGAAACCAGCGCGCAAAAGTTGACAGCTCGGCTGCGTTGCTGCACTTTTGCATTCTCGTGTGTAACAAAAACCGACATTTGTCTTTCTGATGACGCTGCCCCCTGTTCTCGTCGCGTAGGCGGTGTTACTGCTTGCCTCGCAGGCATGTGAAAAAATTCGCCTGAATTTTCATCACCCGCATGGTGTTATGAAAAAAGATATCGATTCCAAGTCTTTTCCGGGGGAGCCCGGGCGAAGCCGACCCGGGTCCCAGGAAGCGGTATTGATTTGGCATCTCGCGCCACGAGATCGCGGCCAAAACCAACAATCCGGCGTTAGAACAACCCAACTATGGCGCCAGGGGGCGTCCGGTGAAGCGTTGGCCCCGCGGTTTCAGTGAGTCAGTGGCAAGTCCTTTCTGATGTCCCTCACCGCCCTCAAGAATCTCGGTCTCGGGGCGATATCCGCGATCCTGCTGGCGCTGGTGATTCTAGCCTATTGGAACAGTCGCGAATCAGTGCGCGCCCTGCAGGTGGTCATTCAGGAGCATTCCCCGGCACAGGCACGCTTGCTGGAAATCAACGAATTGCTCAATGCAGCCAATCATGCCTTTGGTGTGTACAGGCGGCAGGGTCGGATTACTTCTCAGAACGTTATTGCGCCGCTCGATCGCCTGCGTACGGAGTTGAAAGACCACGAGCCAGCGCTGCGCGCTCGTGGCTATCCGGTGGAGTCCGCGATGCAGATGGTAGCCGTTGCACGGGCTGCGTTGCTCGATTATCTCGATGAAGAGGCCATCGACCCCATTGCCGACACGACTCAACAGGTGTTCGCACAGCTTGACGGCGCCCTGACCGAGCTCCAGGGTTGGCTCTCGAGCGCGAGAGCGAAGATTGTCGCCGACGGATCGGTAGCGCTCGAGCCGCCACTGGCGTCATCGACCGCCCTTGTCGCCGAAACCCGCACGGCGCTCGATCGCTACGTCCACCGTATCGAGCTCACGCAAGCGCTGGATCGCGTGCACGGATCCCTTGCATTGCTGCGGGAGCACAGCGAGTCCCTCGATCGCAGAGCTGCCAGCGGCATCGATTACAAACAGTCCCATGACCGTCTGATCCAGGCGCTCGAGCGCTATCAAACTGCGATGCTTCGTTACCGGGATGAAGAGGCTCTCGGCGCCAGGGGTTCAGCCTTCGAAACGGTTGATGAGCTCGTGTCGCAAGCCTGGAGTGAAGCTGAACTTGCACGCGCGGCCCTGAAGCGTCAGGTTACGGACAATATTCACGATATCCAGACCGCCATCGTGGCCGACGGCAAACGCAACCAAAAGACTTTTTTGTTGCTGGCTGCAACGGGGCTGATTCTTGCCCTGGCTGTGACCTTTTTTATCAGCCACACGCTGTCGCGTCGTATCGGATTACTTGTTCGCGGCACGAAGCACTTTTCCAAAGGCGAGCTCGGTTATCGCCTGGATGTCGGTACGTGGGATGAGCTGGGGAGACTGGCGAGCGCTTTTAACCAGATGGCCGCGACGTTACAGAAGAATGAAGCGGACCTGCAGTCGAATCTCGAAAAGCTCCGTCTTGCGAGCAAAAAGGTCAGCGGCGTCAACCAGGAGCTGGAGCAACGGGTGGAGCAAAGAACGGCGGAGTTGCGTGCGGCCACGGAGGACGCCCAGGCAGCCAGTCGCGCGAAGAGCGAGTTCCTGGCGCGAATGAGTCACGAGATCCGCACCCCGATCAACGGTGTGTTGGGCATGACCGAGTTGTTGCTGGGCACCGGGCTGACGGGCAAACAACGACGCCTGGCGGAAACTGTGAGCCGCTCGGGCGAAACGCTGTTGGGGGTCATCAACGACATCCTGGACTTCTCCAAGATCGAAGCCGGCAAGCTGGATCTGCAGGAGACGCCGTTCGATCTGCGTCAGCTTGTGGAGGAGATGGGGGAACTCTTTGCAGAGCGCGCCCAGAGAAAGGGCCTGGAGCTCGTGTGCGCCGTACCTGCCGATATGCATATCGCTTACCGCGGGGATCCGGGGCGGCTGCGCCAGATCCTGATCAACCTGATAGGCAATGCCATCAAGTTTACCGACGTCGGTGAAGTGTTCGTCAGTGTCACGATCGCTGAACAAAGCGAGGGTTCGGCCTTGCTGCGGTTCGACGTCAAAGATACGGGAGTTGGTATCGAGCCCGACGTCCAGGGCGACTTGTTCGAGGCCTTCTCGCAGGTCGACGGCTCGAGTGCGCGCTCGCATGGCGGCACCGGGCTGGGGCTGGCGATCGTCAAGCAGCTCGCGCAACTGATGGGGGGCGAGGTAGGCATCGAGAGTGTGTACGGCGAGGGCTCGCGCTTTTGGTTTACCGCTCGCATGCGCATGGAGCCGCAAAGCCTCGCGGTGGCGTGGGACGCGCAGGACGCGTTGCATGGTCTGCACGTGCTGATTGTGGATGACAACGCGACGAATCGTGAGATTCTGGAACATCAATTGTCGGCGTGGGGTGTTACCCTTGCGAGCGCCGCGAGCGGCCCGCAGGCGTTGTCGATGCTACGCGCCGCGGCCGCCGAAGGTGTTTACTACGATCTCGTCCTGCTCGACATGTTTATGCCGGAGATGGACGGCATACAGTTGGCGCGCGGGATACAGGCGGAGCCCGCTATCGAACGCGTTCGTCTCGTCATGCTGAGTTCGGTTTCCCACGACGATCACGACGCGGTCTGGCATGAAGCCGGCATCGAGTCGTATTTGACCAAACCGGTCCGACAGTCTGAGTTGTTCAACTGCATCGTCGCGGTGATGGATCGTGACAGCGAAGCCGCGCCGGCGCGATCCAGGCGTCGGGCGCCTGACATAATGGATTGCGCAAGCGTCCTTGTCGCCGAGGACAACCTGGTCAACCAGGAAGTCGCGCGGGGGATGCTGGAAAACTTCGGCTGTGAGGTAGACGTCGTAGAGGACGGCAGTGCCGCGGTTGCGGCGATATCACAGCGTTCTTACGATCTGGTTTTGATGGACTGCCAGATGCCGGGGATGGACGGCTACGCGGC
>JBPCXK010000572.1:0-4276 GCA_051008635.1 Gammaproteobacteria bacterium | reverse complement strand
GCGACTCGGTTGTTCGACGTGGGCCCCGACGCCTTTTCGCCACCGCCCAAGGTCGATTCCGCATTCGTAAAAATGGCCCCACACCGCGAATCGCCGGTCGCCGGGCCGGACCGCGCGCGCTTCGCGCTCATCGTGAGCCGCGCGTTTGCGCAGCGGCGCAAGACGCTGCGCAATACGCTCAAGGGACTACTGAGCGAAAAAGATATCGCCGCGGCGGACATAGATCCTGGTTTGCGCGCGGAGGCACTGAGCGTGGGGCAGTTCGCGAAGCTTGCGAGGCGGGCGGCGGTTAACAAAGACTGACGAGATGCGGCAGGTCGTGCCCGTACGTCGAGCGCGAGCCGACCGATCGCTACAGCGGCGCGTACAATAACTTCAAGAGCTGACGATACAGTCGGGGCTCGATGCCGCCTGCCAACGTTTCGAAGCGTGTGGCGATTTTACTCTGGTCGTAGCTTCCGTCCGGGATCTCAATCGGAGTACGGTTTCGGAGCGGATTGGATTCACCATCGTCGATGCGGGCGTGGTGAAACCCCTGGCTCTCGCTCCAGCTGAGCACGCATTCGCGATACAACTTGCCGTAACAGAACTCGAACCGCGAAACCCGGCCGTGCTGATGCCACACGAACAGATCAGCATCCAGGCAGGCGAACCAGCGCCGGGAGGGCTCGCCGCGGTGCTGCCGTACACCGGTCATTTCGACGAGCGGCGCCATGCATTGAAACCACACACCGTCCATGAAAATCGATGTTACGTGGCCAGCGGGATTCGCTGTGAGACCGGGTTAACATTCCGGTCCGGGCAGGCGCTAAGCCCCGGCCAAACTGCGGTATAATAGCCGTATGGACACTACCACCAGCTATAAAATCGAGGTCGAGGTTCAAACAGCCTACATCGAAGCACGGTCTGACTCGGCGCAGAATCGCTACGTGTTCGCTTACACCATCACTATTCAAAACCATGGCCGCGTACCGGCAAAATTGCTGACACGTCATTGGGTGATCACCGATTCAAACGGCAAAATCCAGGAAGTGCGCGGTGAGGGCGTCGTGGGCGAGCAGCCGCATTTGCAGCCGGGTGAGGGGTTTCGTTACACCAGCGGGGCCATGATAGAGACCCCGGTCGGCGCCATGCACGGCAGTTATCAAATGCTCGCGGATGACGGCACGCGCTTCGACGCGGAGATCAGTCCGTTCACGCTATCGGTACCGCGCGTTCTTCACTGACCCGCATCCGGCACCGCGTTGACGGCGCGGGCTTGATCCTTGACGCTACCACGAATTTTCTTCTTCTCGGACATACCGCCCTTCCGCTTCTTCGGAAAATGCCTTGTAGAGTCAATGCGTTGCGCGATCGTCACGCCAATCGGTGAGGGATGCGGGCTGGCCCCAACGCGCAGCGGAAAACGGCTTACTCGATCAGAGGAATCCTGCGGTCAGCGCGCTACACAAACCCGGTTGCGTCCTGCCTGTTTTGCCTGATACATGGCCCCGTCCGCACGGCCAATCAAGTCGTCGACGGTGATTGCCGTTTCGCCTTCGCGGCCCTGGTAGCTGGTCACGCCGAGGCTGACAGTAATGGGAATCCCGCCTTCGCCCGCGGCGAATCCATGTGTTTCGATCAGCCCCCGCAACTTTTCGCAAACCCGATGCGCGGTCCGTGCATTGGTCTCCGGCAGCACGATAGCGAACTCCTCGCCGCCATAGCGCGCGAGCAGATCTTCCGAGCGCAGATTCGCCACCAGCAAAGCCGCGAGCTCACGCAGCACGTAGTCGCCTGCAACATGGCCGTAATTGTCGTTCACACGCTTGAAGTGATCGATGTCAAACAGCGCCAACGACAACACGCGCCCATAGCGCTGTGCACGGCTGATTTCCGAGGCCAGATATTCCATGAAATAACGTTTGTTGGAGGTATTGGTCAGCGCATCGGTTGTTGTAAGCCGATAGATTTCCTCGTGGTAATGCGCCTCGATATCCGACCCGGCGAGAAACTTGAAAATCGTCTGACCGATACGGATCAGATCACCATTGCTCAGACGGGCTTGCGAGACGGACTCATCGTTCACGAACGTGCCGTTGGTGGAATCCAGATCAACGACATTGACAACACCGTCCTGAACGTGGATTTCCGCGTGCAGGCGTGAGACGCCCTGCTGATCGATCTCTATATCGGCTGAGTCAGAGCGTCCGAGCACCAGTTGCGGTTGCGCGAGGGAATAACGGCGCCCCTTGTTGGGCCCGTACAATTGCACCAGGCAGGCGTCACCCTGATGGTCCTTGTCAGGGAACGCTCCTTTCTCGGGGCTGATAATGACGGTCTTGTCAGTAGGGCCTCGTTCCATCGCTTCCCGGTCGCCCAACGAGTCTAAAAATCTAGTGCTCCGTCAAGGTGATATTGGTGGGTTCAGAGTTCCGCAAATGCGTCACTGCAAGTCGCAGTCCGCAGGGAATGGCCCACCCCTTGCCAAGGACTGCAACGCCGCAGTGGCGCATTTGCGGGGCTCCCCGTGGGCGCGACGAAAAACGGCTGACTGCGGTGTCGTTCCAGGGCACCGAGCGCCTAGCCGCTTTTCGTCGCGCTGAAGCCATCAATATCACCTTGACGGAGTACTAGCTAGCCTAGGCCAAGCCTGGGGCGGCGGCAAGTAGTTGCGGAGGTTGTTGAGAAACTGTAACAGGGTATTTACACTGAGGTTTTCTTAAATTCCTCAAAAGGTTACGAACTCCATGCGCTGTGCCAGGCAACGAGCTCATCGCCCGGCATAGGCCTGGATACGCCATAACCCTGCACCATGTCGCAGCCAACTTCGGCCACCAGGTTCCAGTCCTCGTCGTCCTCCACACCTTCGGCCACCGTCGATATCTCCAGCTTCTTTGCAAGCTCAACGCTGGACTCGAGAATCGCCCTCGCAGAAGTGTCGCGGGCTGCACCGTGGACAAAGGCACGATCGATCTTGAGCTCGGAAAACGGAATGCGTTTGAGTTGCTGCATCGATGAATAACCGGTGCCGAAATCGTCTATCGACACGCCGATATCTTTCATCCGCAGACGCGTGAGTATCTCCAGCGGGCCGGCGACATCCTCCATCAGCCGGCTCTCGGTCACCTCGAGCATGAATTGCGTGTGTGGAAATGCTGTCTTCTCCGAACACGAGACGATGTACTCGGGTAGATGCAAACGGCACAGCGAGACCACCGATATGTTGACGGAAACCTTTATGTTGACGCCCTGTTCGCGCCAGTGTCCCGCCGCATCCATGGATCTTTCAATCATGCCGTCGGTCATTTCGTCTATCAGGCCGCACTCTTCCGCGATTGGCACGAAGGCCGCCGGGCTGATGATTTTCCCTTCCGGGCTGCGCCAGCGCACCAGCGACTCCACGCCCAGGACCTCTCGAGTCCTGGTATCTACCTTGGGCTGAAAAAATGGCACCACAGCGTCACCCATGCGGCTGCGCAACTCCTGCTCACTGATGCTCTCCATTGGCGGACGTTCCACCGACTTCCGGACCGCTGAGCCGACTTTGTCGAGCATGGCCTGAAGCTTGAGCGGCGTGATGGGTTTCTGAATCGACCCCAACACATTGAGCTGATGCGCGGCAGCCAGATCTTCGGCCGACTTCAACAACCGCTCATCTTCCCCGCTCACCAGCACAATGGCCGCCTCGCACTTGCGCTCCGCAAGATGGCGCAGCAACTCTACGCCGTCCATACGCGGCATGTTCAAATCGCAAAATATGGCGTCAAAACCATCGGAATTGTCGATCTCAGCGAGCGCCCGCGCCCCTTCGGTGGCCGTGGCAACATCCGTGAGCCCTCTGCCCTCGAACATCTTCACTGCCATGTTCAGGGTAAACTTGTCGTCCTCGATGACCAGTACTTTCAAAGCCCGGCGTTGCGAGTCATTCACTGGGTAGTGCTGTCCAGCCGTTGAAAGAGGTGGGCGTTCGGCAAATCGACAAAGGCCTTGGTGTGGCTGATGCTGTCGTGCTCGAGGCGCGCCTGCTCCGTTGGGACATCGACAGGCGAAGTGATATTTTAACAGCATTACCTAATTTATTGTCAATCATTACTACACCATCGAGGTACGTTTTGGAGGCTCGCCCGCCAGATTTGGGCAATGAGACGGGTCTCAGACGGACCAAGATCAGCTGAGGCGGCCCAGTGCGTAATCCAACTCCCCAGACACCTCCCACGTCCTATGACGACGAGTTCTACCGGGACATTCTCGATGGCCTGTCGCGATATCTGGAAAGCGCTCTGCTCGCCGACGT
>JBPCXK010000571.1:0-4192 GCA_051008635.1 Gammaproteobacteria bacterium | reverse complement strand
GAGCAGGAGCAGCAACTCAAGGCCCTGTTGAGCCAGCGTCTGGAGGTCGAAGCGTCACTTACCGAGGCGCGTGCGGAGGTACACAATCTGGAAGCCGGGTTGCGGGAGAAAGATCAGGCGAGGCTCGAGCATGAAAACGGAGTCGGCGAGCTGCGCGAGGAGCAGGCAACCTTGCAGCTTGCGCAGCAGGAGGTCGCCGTGCGCGCGCAGACCGTGGACGAGCAAATCTCCGGTACCGGCTTTGAACGCGACGAGCTGCTGAAGAACGAGGAAGAGCAGGTCACGATAGCGGAAGGGGAGGAACGCGTCGCGCGGCTCGAACGCCAGATATCGCGTCTGGGAGCAATCAATCTTGCGGCGATCGATGAGTACGAGGAGCAGAAAGAGCGCAAGGAGTACCTCGACCGGCAGTTCGAGGACGTCACCTCGGCGCTGGAGACGCTCGAGGAGGCGATGTGCAAGATCGACAAGGAGACGCGCCACCGCTTTAAAGACACCTTCGAGCGTGTTAACGTCCGCCTCCAGGAGGTGTACCCTCAATTGTTCGGGGGCGGCCTGGCGCATCTGGAATTGACGGGGACGGATCTGTTGACCACGGGGGTGGCGGTTATGGCGCGTCCGCCTGGCAAGCGGTTATCGACGATTCACCTCTTGTCGGGTGGCGAGAAGGCCTTGACGGCGGTGGCGCTCGTATTCGCGATATTCGAGCTGAACCCGGCGCCCTTCTGTATGCTCGACGAGGTGGACGCACCGCTCGACGAAGCCAACGTCGGGAGGTTTTGCGAGCTGGTGCGCGGCATGGGGGAACGAGTGCAATTCATCGTCATCACCCATAACAAGACCACGATGGAATTTCTGGACCAACTTATTGGCGTAACCATGCAGGAAGCGGGCGTGTCCCGTCTGGTAGCGGTGGATATCGAGGAAGCGGCGCAGATGGCGGCAGGCTGAGTTCCCGCATGAACACGTTGCGCTGGGTTTTGCTGGTCATCGGCGGCATTTTCCTGTTCGCCATTTACTGGTTCGGTCGAGACAGCAGGCCCAAACAAACCAGCGAGCTGTTCGACGCCGACTTTAACGAAGACGATCTTCCCGTTCTCACCGTCCCGCCCGACGAATCTTTCGACCCGTACGTCGCTACGGAGCGGCTGCATGAAGCGGAAATCGAGGAGCTGCAAACGCTGCTGGACGAGCAAGCCGCTGACCGGCCGACCGTGCGGCGCGGCCCAGGCGCGGACAGCGGGGAACGCGATCCACAGAAGGTGATCGCCATTTATCTCGCCGCGCGTCCGCCGAGCATGCTCAGACAGGGTGATCTGTTGCGAGCTTTTGGGGAGCTCGACCTCCAGTACGGCGAGATGCAGATCTATCATCGCCTGGTGGAAGACGGCCATCACCAGCGCATTCTGTTCAGCGTCGCCAATCTGATAAAGCCCGGCACGCTGGATATCACCGACCAGGCGGATTTCGCATGTCCAGGTCTGAGTATGTTCATGCAGCTACCCGGCCCGCTCAACGACATGCTGGCTTTCGATCAGATGCTCGAGTGTGCGCAGTCTCTCGCACAGCGGCTCGGTGCCCGGTTGCTGGATGAGACGCGCAGCGCGTTCACCGAGCAGACCATCGACCATATTCGCGATGAAATAAACAACTACCGGCTGCGTAGCTACCGCGCGCCCGGACCTGCCAAACACGCCTGACACGCCAAGAGATGCCGCGGGACGATCAGTCGCGCATCACCGCGCTGCGCGAAGAGCTCGACTACCACAGTTATCGTTACTATGTGCTCGACGATCCGCAATTGCCGGACGTCGAGTACGATCGCAAACTGCGCGAGCTCGAAGCCCTGGAGGCAACGCACCCCGAGCTCGTCACCCCGGATTCGCCGACGCAACGCGTTGGCGCAAAGCCGCTCGGCGCCTTCGCCGAGGTCAAACATGATGTGCCCATGCTGTCGTTGGCGAACGCCTTTGGCGACGAAGAACTGCATGCCTTCGACAAACGCGTACGCGATCGCCTTGGCGAGGACAACACGATCGAGTATGCCGCTGAACCCAAACTCGATGGCCTGGCGGTCAGCCTGCTGTACGAAAAGGGCATGCTCACGCGTGCGGCGACGCGTGGCGATGGTGTTACCGGTGAGGACATCACGCAGAACATCCGCACCATCAAATCCGTGCCGCTGCGACTGGTGGGGAAAAAACATCCGCGCACACTCGACGTCCGCGGCGAAGTCTACATGCCAAAAGATGGTTTCGCGGCCTTTAACGCGCGCGCGCTGGAGAAGGGTGAAAAGACGTTGGTCAATCCGCGAAATGCCGCGGCCGGCAGCCTGCGGCAGCTCGATCCAGGTCTTACCGCAAAGCGTCCGCTGGCAATCTTCTGTTACACCGTGGGCGTTGTTGAAAACGGTGCTGTCGCTGACACGCACGGCGAGATGCTCGAGCGACTCAGAGCCTGGGGTTTGCGTGTGTGTCCGCAAGGCGAGCTCGTGCAAGGCCCCGAGGGTTGTCTCCAATACTACGGCCGCATTCTGCAGCTGCGCGATGACTTGCCGTACGAAATCGACGGTGTGGTCTACAAGGTCAACCGGCTGGATCTGCAGGCGCGCCTGGGATTTGTTTCGCGCGCCCCACGCTGGGCGGTCGCGCACAAATTTCCCGCGCAGGAAGAGCTCACGGTCGTGCGCGCCGTGGCATTTCAGGTCGGGCGCACGGGCGCACTCACACCGGTCGCAGAGCTCGATCCCGTGTTTGTCGGCGGGGTGACGGTCAGCAACGCGACGCTGCACAACATGGACGAAGTGGAGCGCAGGGACGTTCGCGTCGGCGACACCGTAGTTGTGCGCCGCGCCGGCGACGTGATTCCTCAGGTAGTAAGCGTACTGACCGAGCGCCGCCGAAAAGGCGCGCGACGCGTCAAATTGCCGAAAAACTGCCCGGTATGCGGCTCCAATGTCACGCGTGCCGAGGGCGAGGCAGTGGCCCGTTGCAGTGGCGGTTTGATTTGTCCGGCGCAACGCAAGGAAGCCATCAAGCACTTCGCCTCACGCCGCGCTATGGACATCGAGGGCCTGGGCGACAAGCTGGTGGAGCAGCTCGTCGAGCGGCAGCTGATCGACCACGTCGATGACATTTACGATTTATCGACGGAACAGGTCGCCGCGCTGGAACGCATGGGCGACAAGTCGGCCGGGAATTTGATCAACGCGATTGAGAAAAGCAAAAACACGACCCTGCCGCGATTCATCTACGCGTTGGGGATTCGCGAGGTGGGGGATGCGACTGCGCAGGCGCTGGCAGGGTACTTTGGCGACCTCCGCGGTTTGATGATGGCTGACGAAGAGCAGCTGCGGGACGTGCCTGACGTTGGGCCCGTGGTTGCTGCGAATATCGCTGCTTTTTTTGGAGAGGATCACAATCGCAGCGTAGTAGAGAAGTTGTTGCAGGCTGGCATCCAATGGCCGCACGTCGAGCCGACGCGTCAACAGGAACAGCCACTGGACGGGAACGCCTATGTGCTCACAGGCACGCTCGAGAACATGACTCGCGAAGAAGCGAAGGCAGCCTTGCAGCGTCTCGGCGCCAAGATCAGCTCGAGTGTTTCCAGGAAAACGACCGCTGTCATCGCGGGCGCGAACGCCGGCTCAAAGCTCGCGAAGGCGGACAGGCTCGGCGTCGAGGTGTTGAGCGAGGAGGATCTCTTAGCGCTTGTCGGCGCGGATCAAAAGAATTAGAAGAAATCAGCGCAGAGGCGCAGAGGAAAGATCGCTTAGCTTCGAACCCCATGGCCTGCGCGGGCGGCTTCAAAGGATGTTGCGAAAGTCAGCGACAGCATTTGTAAGGGTACTGTCAAGTTCGGGTCTCCTCTCCAAGAGTCGCAACTTTTTTCTCATAGTTGGGAAGACCCTTAATGGGTGGCCTGTCTTCTGGCCTGTTGCTGCTAATTCATGCTATTTTGCACCAATAGTATGCGTTCAGTGAGAGACCATTATGGGAACCGTTCGAAAGACTATCACCTTGACGGAGAAACAGGACGAGTGGATCAAGGCGCAGATCACCAGTGGCGACTTCACGAACGACAGCGAATACATTCGCGACCTGGTACGTCGAGATCAAGAGCAAAACGCCAAGTTTCTGGCCCTAAAGCAGGCCATCCAGGAAGGGGTGGACAGCGGGGAAAGCGATAAGAC
>JBPCXK010000570.1:0-2977 GCA_051008635.1 Gammaproteobacteria bacterium | reverse complement strand
CGGTCAGGTTCGAGCGAGTGGCGCGTTTCATTTTGGCGCTCCTGAATCGTGCTGTTGCGAGCGATATAGCCTGGCCTTGACGCGAGATATTTCCATTTCTTCGATCAAACGCCAGCCCAAGTGCTTTGCGATATGTGGCCGCTTGTTGGGCGTGATGACTGCAAGCTGCGGCGCGACCAGCGAGAGTTGCAACACAATGCCCGCCAGTCTGGATTTCTCTACGAGGTGCAAGGCAAAACTGCAGATAATCAGCGAATAAGCTTTCTCCGACATCGCGCCTGCCGCTATCTGCTCGAAGGTGAGTCGCTCGGCACGCCGGCCCGTGCGGTTTCTGTATGCTGCATGAGTATACGGATCGACCCCATCCACGTTAGTTATCCCAACTTCGCCAAGCGCCAGTGTCACCTCGCCGCTACCGCATGCCAGGTCCAGAACGTGCCGCGTATCAACGGGCCATTCCTCGACCATCCGGCTCAGCAGCCGCTGGACAACAGACTCGTGCGGATTGCGGTATCTCGCGCCGTGTCCGCGATAGTATTGCTGGACGCCGTGCTGTTCGTATTGTTGTCTCAACGGTTTCATGCTGACGACATCGCAGTTTCTTTCATGCAATCAACCTTTGCGATGTTCCATCTGATCACATAATCCCTTCCACCGCACGGCCAGCCTCATGGCGGGCAACCTGAGCCTGTGAAAGGGGATCGAGCGCAAGCGTGTAACAGGCAAGGGAATGTCGTTGGGGTTCGCGCCGAGCGACCAGTCGGCCAGCAGCTTACCAATCATCCCGGTCATGGCTACGCCGCGGCCGTTGTAACCGAGTGCTGCGAACAACCCCGGTGCGAGCTCATGCAGATGCGGCACGTGGTCGAGCGTCAGCGCGACGCGTCCGTTCCAGAAATACTCCAGTTCCGCGGAGCCGGCTTGCGGAAACAATTCTTTCAACCGCGAGACGACCGGGTCGAAGCTTGCAGGCTCGGTGGAGCCGTCCAAACCGCCGCGTCCGCCCATCAGCAGGCGGCCTTCGTGATCCAGCCGGAAATAAGTGGTCAGTCGCCTGGTGTCCGCAGCCGTATGTCCTTCCGGCAGAATGGTGGCGCGCATGTTGTCGGTCAAGGGCCTGGTTGCGATCTGAAAGCTGTATGCCGCAATGATGCTTTGTGCAAGCCCGGGCCAGGGTTGTCCGGCTCCGTCGAGTCGGGCATATGCGTTGGTGCAAAGCAGAACTTGCCCGGCGTCGATCGCGCCAGCGCTGGTTTGCACGCGCCAGCCACCTGTCTTGCGCTCGAGGGCGGTTACGCGCGATCGGCCGTGCACCGCGGCGCCGGCTTGTTGTGCCGCTTTCGCCAGCCCGCGCGCATAACTCAGCGGCTGCACGGCTCCACCGCGTTTGTCGAGATAAGCGCCGGGATACCAGCCTGTGCCGAGGAAAGCCTCGGTCTTCGAACGTTCGAGGATCTCTACGGGCGCGCCGCGCGCCGCCCAGAACGCCGCGCGTTTTTCGAGTCTCTTCATTCCAGCCGCGGCGTGCGCTGCATGAATCCATCCGCACCGGGTGGCTTGGCAGTCGATGCCATGACGCTCGATCAGATCGAACGTGAAGTCGGCGAACGCGCCGCTGAATTCGAACATTCGCTCGGCGCGCTGCGCACCGAAGCGCCTGGTGAGCTCGTCGATTTCGGTGCGCAGGCCGGGGACAACTTGTCCGCCATTGCGCCCGGATGCGCCCCAGCCGGGCTCCGCCGCCTCCAGCACCACTGCGTCCGCGCCCGCCTCCGCCAGGTGCAGCGCGGCGGACAGGCCGGTGTAGCCGCCGCCAACTACGACTGCGTCGGCTTTGCGTTCGCCTGAATAAGGTGGTGCGTGTGGCGCTGGCGTTGCTGTCGCCGCCCACAGCGAATCCGGTAATGCGAGAGTGCTCATATCGTGAATAAAAGAAGATCAAAGTACGGCTGAAATAGCACCTGCTTGTGGCGATCGTGCAGTCGTTGCAGCAGAGTTGCAACTGTAAGCGAACACTTACAATCAGAGCGATCGCGCTAAAAATGCAGCCAGGCTGCACAAAATTCCCGACCCACGGCCGGAGTCGTCCTTACTGACGTAAGGTAAGCTGCATGTATCTATCACGATACAACAATAAAACTGCGAGTCCACACAAATGCGTCAGCATCACTCTTTCCTTTGTTCGCTTACCGCCACGCTGATGCTGGCGATGTTTTCCACCCCCGCCCTTGCCGACAACGGCGACTTGTACGTCGGCGGCGGTGCGGGTTTGTCCTTCCTCGATCCGCAGACTCCGGCCGGCGTTACGGTCGAGGACGAGACCGATATCGGTGGCAAGATATACGTTGGTTACGACTTTCCCTGGAACATTTCGGCAGAGGTCTTCTTCGCCTTACCGGGCACGGCCACATTGTCCGGTGGCGGAGAGGTCGACTACAACAACCTGATCGGCATCAACGGCCTGTACTCGTGGCCGACTACTGGCAATGGATTCTCCGGGTTTGCCAAGCTCGGTATCGTGAGGGCGGATACGGACAGCACGGTCGCCGAGTCAAACAGTGATATCAACAGCTTCGCGGGTTTGGGTGGGCGTTGGGGATTTGGTCGCGGCTGGGCGCTGCGGCTGGAGTACGACTATTTTTTCAAAGACGTGCAGATGCTCACCTTCGGCGTATCAAAGCGCTTTGGTTTGTTCGGCGGCCGCAAAGCCAGGGCGGCCCCGCCGCCCGCAGCGCCAGCGTCACCAGCAGGTGACGCCGACGGAGATGGCGTGGCGGATGCCGCGGACGCATGTCCGGGAACGCCACGCGGCGCAAGAGTCGACACACGCGGCTGCCAGGCCGCGGCTGCGGCGGGCCAGGCAACCAGCGGCAGCGTCAGTCTCGACGCCAAAGGATTGTTTGCGGTCGGCAGCGCGGCGGTCACGCCCCAGGGCGCTGCCGGGATTCAGAATTTCGTGAGACGCCTGCAGCAGCAG
>JBPCXK010000569.1:0-4438 GCA_051008635.1 Gammaproteobacteria bacterium | reverse complement strand
GTGCCAGTGAAATCCCGACTGGAACTGGCGCCCTAGTCGCAACCGTCCGGAGGTAAGCGACTCTAGCCCGCATTTCTCATCACGATGACGGCGCTGGCTTGATCTTTGATTCCACAACGCATTTTCTTCTTCTCGGAAATACGACCTGTATTCCTCGTTTCAGAAAATGCCTTGTGAAATCAAATCTCTGCGCGACCATCTCGCCCCGTGGTGAGATATGCGGGCTAGCTCTTCCATTGTCTGCGGATCGCATTTGTGAATTGATTAACTGAATGACCGGAGTTGGCCGAAAGTGTGAGTTCGGGATGTATTTAGCGACCGGCGGGACGCGACCCACAGGCGACGTTCGCGAAATTCGCGTGGCGAGCATCTACAAGGATACGTGTGTTTGCGAAAATGCTATGTTACGACAACAACACTCATGAGGGTAATTCTATGACACGAAATCTAGGGGGCCATCTCCGCACGACAACGCTCGCATCAATGAGTTTGTTTTTCGTGGCGGCCGGGGCGGGTGTTCCTGCATGGGCGTCGATTGAGTGCGGAGCGAAACCGGCGGTGCCAGCGCACCATCTCATCCCGGCGAACAATGAAACCGTTCACTGGGGATATTTCAGCAAGGGCCGCGAGCCGCAAGCCGTGGTTCACTCCGGTGATTTCGTGACACTGGAAACGTTGACCCATCACGCCAACGATGACGCTGAGCGAATGGTGCAGGGCGACCAGGGCGCGGAGAGTGTTTTCAGGTGGGAAAAGAACGATAAGGGTGTGGATCGCCGGGGCGCCGGTCCCATTGATGCTTCCATCCATGGGCGGGGCGCCGGCGAAGGCTTTGGGGTCCATGTACTTACGGGCCCCATCTATGTCTGCGGCGCTGAACCCGGCGACGTTCTCGAAGTCCGGATTCTCGATATGTATCCACGCCCGTCCGGCAATCCGACGTATAAGGGCAAGGCCTTTGGCAGCAATGCGGCTGCTTGGTGGGGTTACCACTACAACGACATGATCGAAGAGCCGAAGCCGCGCGAGGTGATAACGATCTACGAAATCGATGCCACCGGCGGCCAGGACTGGGCAAAGGCCGTCTACAACTACCGATGGGTCCCCCAGACGGACCCCAACGGCGTTGTACACAAGGTCATCGATTATCCCGGCGTTCCAGTGGATCACAGCACCATTTCGAAGAACATGGATGTGATGAAGGGTATCCGCATTCCCATTCGCCCCCACTTTGGCACCATGGGCGTCGCGCCGGCTGAAGCCGACTTCGTGGATTCGATTCCTCCGGGATATTTTGGCGGCAACATAGACAATTGGAGGATCGGCAAGGGCGGCACCATGTATTACCCGGTCGCGGTGGAGGGCGCGTCGCTCAGCGCCGGTGATCCCCACGCCGCTCAGGGAGATTCCGAGTTGGCCGGCACGGCGATCGAGACGTCGATGACGGGTGTCCTTCAGGTCATCCTGCACAAAAAAGAGGAGCTTCCTGGAACGCCGCTCGAAGATCTGGATTTCCCGTTGCTGGAAACCGACACCGAATGGGTCGTGCACGGATTCACCTACGCCAACTATCTGAAGGAGCTTGGTGAAAAGGCGCAGAGCGAAATCTACTCCAAATCGTCCATCGATAATGCAATGCGGGACGCGTTCCGGAAGATGCGCCATTTTCTGATGATCGCCAAAGGCTTGAGCGAGGATGAAGCAATCTCGTTGATGTCAGTCGCTGCCGACTTCGGCGTTACTCAGGTAGTAGATGGCAACTGGGGCGTCCACGGTATCATTGAGAAACGTGTTTTCTCGGGTGACACGAAATAGCCTGCTAAGGGCTCTGCACTTGGCGCAAAAGGCACGACCCACGCCAGGCGATGACTCGAAGATCTTACGCTGGTCACCGCTGAACTTGACCTGATTGACCCTGAATCCCGCGATCCTAATGTCATGTGATCTGCATCACATTGTTTCGGCCAATACTTCACTGAACTAGACGCGCTTACTATCTAAATTACACGATATCAGTGTCATTCTGACCATTGCCTTGAGTCTTACGTAGCACCATACCTTGGGAATCGGCGATGTACGCACGGAAACTGGTCGGGCGCAGCGAGAGCCATGCCGTCATTTTGGAGAAATTGCACACTATCGCATCCACGGATGCTGAGGTCTTAATCAGTGGGCCAAGTGGCGTAGGCAAGGAACTCTACGCGAACTACGTTCACACACAAAGCTACCGTAAGAACCAACGCTTCGTTCCCGTCAACTGCGGTAGTCTGCTGGGCGATCTGCTGGAGAATGTGTTATTTGGCCATGTCGGTGGTGCATTCACGGGCGCCAAAGCATCAAGCGAGGGACTGGTGAATGATGCCGAAGGCGGGACGTTATTTCTTGATGAAGTCGATTCGCTCAGCGTTCCCTGCCAAATAAGATTGTTGCGTTTCCTCCAGGACAAGCAGTATCGCCGACTCGGTGAAAACCGCCTACGCCAGGCCAACGTTCGTATCATTGCGGCGACAAACGTCGATCTGGAAATCGCCGTTAAAGAAGAGCGTTTCCGAAAAGACCTGTTTTTCCGTTTGCGCGTTGTGCCGGTTGACATCCCACCCCTACGTGAGCGGCCAGAAGACATCCCTGATCTGATTAACGTTTTTACCGGAAGATACGCTGAAAAGTACAAGCTGCAGGCGATCGAACTTGGCCCTGAAGTCATTGACCGCATGAAGATTTACAACTGGCCCGGCAATATCCGTGAACTGGAAAACTGTGTTGCCTATCTCACTTGCCTGCAGCTTCAGCGGCCGATCCAGTTGCAGGACTTGCCTTTGCTCGACAAACTCAACGCCGACCTCAAACCGGGACCGGAAGACTCCCAGAACCACAGCGGTTTTCGTGTCGTCGACACTGAACCCGATAAGTTCAATAGTGCCAAGAGTCGGGTAATCGCGGATTTCGAAAAACAGTATATAGGGCGAGCGTTGAAAAACACCAACGGTAATGTATCCGCGGCGGCGCGAATGATTGGCAAGAACCGCAGAGCATTGTTCGAACTGATGCGTAAACACGAAATCAATCCGGCCAAGTATCGCCTGGCGCTACCATAGACTGCGTGCCAGGCGGAAATCTCGCTCTGATACGCAACCGTATAGAGCGCGCCTCTCCAGAAACCCTTTTGCGTCTACCGCGAACTTCCTGATCGCGCTGCCCGCGGATCGCGGAGCAACCTGTTCGCTGCAGGCTCGCCGCTACCTCCGCTCCCATTGCAACGTTAGCCGCGATCAGCCCCCGATCGGCGGTGTTCAGCTATTCAATACTCACCAGACTCAGGGCGCATTTGACTCGCACACTTCAACGTTACTCCGGCCAGGCCCCACACGGCACACTCGGACAAATCAAGCCTATTCCTGGGACCTCCAGGTCCTACCGCCACGTCGATGTCAATACCGCGACATTGCGCTAACTCGTTGACTCAAAGCCTGTTCTGTCCAAATGTGGTAATTGGCATCGTTTCTGCAGGACTGTGACCATCTGACAAACCAACTCATTCGTGGAGCAACGCGACGCTCGTGCCAGACTCATCGGTCATCTCAGACGTATCAGCAACGCTGCAAGCGGTGCTGACCGACGCGTTCAGCACCTTGCTACCAGCGCCGTCGCCGGTAGCCGAGGTTCATGATCTGCAGGGAGCGATCTCAACCTCGCCGGCGCGTATGACCTTGTTCCTGTTCAACCTTATCGAAGATGGGTCACTGAGGAATCAGCCGCGGACACGAGGGACCGCGCCACCAAACCTGACAGCAACGCGCTCACCGGTTCCGCTGATCCTGCGCTATCTTCTGACACCTTGGAGCGGTGATCGGTTGACCGATCACCGGATTATGGGGCGAGCGCTTCAGGCACTGCACGACGGCGCAATTCTCAGCGGCCCACAGTTACAAGGTGGTCTTGCAGGCACGAGCGAGGCGATCAAACTCAAACTGGCGCCCCTCACGCTCGAAGAGCAGACCCGCGTTTGGCACGCTGTTCAACGACCCTACCGACTGTCGGTAACCTACGATGTCCGCGTAATCAACATAGACTCGGGCGATGTGGCCGTTCGACCGCCAGTGCGTTCACGCGTCCTTGATTACGCCATGGGAGATGGGGCATGAGCTGGACTGCCGTCCCGTCCGAACGCGGCATGCTGTACAGCCAGATCGGCTTGCGGCTCGTGGACGAATTCACGGGCCGCCGACCGAGCTACCCGATATTGACCGAACTCGAGTATCAGGACAGCTCGGGCGACTGGCAACCGGTACAGCGTCAACCGACCGTCACTCCGTCAGGGGTGCTGTCGTTTCCCGGTCTGGGCAGAAGCACCCACGTCGGCAGCGCACCAACAGTTCGTTATCGCGTAGTTGTCCAATCCGACTCCCTGCGGCCCGAGTACTACCGACCGGAGTATCTG
>JBPCXK010000568.1:0-3302 GCA_051008635.1 Gammaproteobacteria bacterium | reverse complement strand
CAAAGCCAGGAACGACCCGGCCGCCTACGTGATGGGCATGCTGACCCTGGATCTCGAGACTGGCGAATTCGTGATGAAGGACTACGAAAACTTCGAAGTCGCAATTATCTCGACCGTCGTGAACCCGGTGCGCCGTAATGAGGTTTACGGCGTCTACACGACGCTCAGCAAAATCGATCTCGACAAGCCGGAGGTCGTCAAACGCATCAATCTCGACCACACGTACTACGACGTTAACATCGCGAGCGATGGCGGCGAGATCTACATAGGCGGCACGATGAGTGATATCGCTGTCTATTCCACCGATAACCTGGACAAGCTCGGGAGTATCGAGATGCCCGGCGGGCGCGATATGGCGCTGGCCTCGCTGCGGCTCATACAGCGATAGGCAGACCAGTCACGGGAACCGACAGCCCGCATACCGAAGAAGACGAGCGCGCTGCCCTGCGCTGGCTGCTCGGTTTCGTGCGCCCGCATCGCTCGCGCCTGATCGCGATCCTGATATTGTCGCTGGTCAGCACCGGCCTTGGTCTGGCGCAACCTTATATCACCAAATTTCTGATCGATGATGGCCTGATCGCCAAACAGTTCAACGTCATCGTGTGGCTGTGCGTGTTACTCGTCACGGCCGGTTTGCTGGCCGCAGGCCTTGGTGCTCTGAATCGCTGGTACTACGTCGATATGTCCTCGCGCATCCTGCTCGCGCTGCGCGAGAATGTTTTCGGGCATCTGCAACAACTCTCCCCTGCTTTCCACACGCAAGCGCGCGGTGGTGACCTATTGGCCCGGCTCGATGGCGATATCGCCGAGATTCAACGCTTCGCAGTTGATTCCATGTTGGCGTTTGTCAACGGCTTCATCGCACTTGCCGGGGCGCTGGTGTTAATGCTGAGTTTGAGCTGGCAGCTTTCGCTGCTCGCGTTTGTTCTCCTGCCCGCCGTTTTTGTGTTTCTGCGGCGTATGCGTCCTCACGTCGAGGGCTTGACACGCGCTGTTCGCGAGCGCGCCAGCGACATTACATCGTTCTTTTTCGACAGGCTTGCTGCTATCAAGTTTATTCAATCGGTTGCCGCAGAGGACAGGGAGACAAGACGACTGAGTGGTCTGCACCATACGTTCCGCTCCGACCTGCTGCGCCTGCAGATGACGAGCTACGCCACCAACACAGTGCCGGGTGTGCTGATTTCCATCAGCACCGCGATCGTATTCGTCGTCGGCGGTTATCTGACTATCCAGGGCCAGCTGACGCTGGGCACCCTGATCGCTTTTTCCGCCTACCTCGCCCGCGCTACCGGACCGGTCCAGACTTTGCTTGGCCTCTACCTCGCTTTTCAGCGCGCGCGCGTGAGCCTGCGCAGAGTGATGGAGGTAACGCATGTAGAACCGGCCGTGACACAAGCTGATACGCCACTCCCCATTCCATCAACCGCGGCAGGCGAGTTGCGATTCGAGTGTGTCAGCTTTCGGTATGCGGCGGACGATCCGGAAGTTCTCAGCGGCATCGACATATCCATCCCCGCCGGCAAGAAAGTGGGACTGAGCGGGATATCGGGAGTGGGCAAGACGACGCTCATCGATCTGCTGCAGCGTCATTACGATCCCACAAATGGCCGTATCCAACTCGACGGCATCGATCTGCGCAGGTTGGACTTGCACGAGCTGCGGCGGCGGGTAGCTGTTGTCGCGCAGGACACGGTATTGTTTTCCGGCAGCATCATAGACAACGTCCGTTACGCGGCGCCCGATGCCAGCGACGACGATGTACGCAAGGCCGCCGAGCTTTCGCAGGTCGATGCCTTCGTTTCCGAGTTGCCGCAGGGTTATGAAACAGAAATCGGCGCGCGTGGTACGAGACTTTCCGGCGGACAACGACAGCGCCTCGCCATCGCGCGGGCGTTGCTGCAGGACCCCCTGGTATTGGTGCTGGACGAGGCCACCTCGGAGGTCGATGAGGATACCGAGGTGCGCGTCAGCACCGCGATCGATGAGCTCTTCGCCGGACGAACACGCATTGTCATCAGTCACCGGCCCAGTACGCTGACCAACGCCGATCTGGTATTGTGTCTCGGATCCAATGGGCATATTGATGAAGTCATGCCGCACAACAATCCCCCTCCCCTGGCCGGACGGGAGCCTGCGTCGCTGAACGGAAAGGGGGAATAAAAGTGTTGAAAGCCTGTTCGTCTTTCACGCCAGAGACACGCCGTCTGTAGCGAGGCGAGGTTGACATGCCAGCTAACCCGCATTTCTCACCACGATGACGGCGCTGGCTTGATCTTTGAATCCACAACGCATTTTCTTCTTCTCGGAAATACGACCTGTATTCCTCGTTTCAGAAAATGCCTTGTGAAATCAAATCTCGGCGCGATCATCTCGCCCCGTGGTGAGATATGCGGGCTAGTCCTAAGAAATGCAAACTTATTTCTGGCAGAACCCTAAAGTCGGCCTGCTCGACACCGGCGTGGACGCTGACCTGGCGACCCTGATGACAAGCGCCAGGCGCTTTGCAAGCGACACGCAAGGCTACCTCATCGACCGCCCGGTGCTTCCTGACCCGACTGGTCACGGCTCAGCGCTTGCGCGGATCATACTGGCCAAGGCGCCCAACGCGCGCTTGTGTAACGCTCAGGTCTTCACCAAACCCGGCGTGACATCAGCAGCCGCGATCGCAGCAGGGCTGGACTGGCTGGCTGCCGAGAATGTTGCCCTTGTCAACGTGAGCCTGGGTATTCGACGCGATCGCGCGATCTTGCGGGAAGCCTGCGCGCGCGCGATGGAAAACGGTTGCATTCTCGTCGCTGCGGCCCCCGCACGAGGCCCCGCTGTGTATCCGTCCAGTTACCCCGGCGCGCTGCGTATAAGCAGTGACGCCCGCTGCGCTCCAGAGGATATCTCCCACCTGAAGACGATGCAGGCGGAATTTGGCGCTTGCCCGCGCAGTGGTGACCAGAACACGTCCGATTCAACAGCAGGCGGTGCGAGCTTCGCCGTCGCCCACGTTACCGGACTGCTCGCCGACTACCTGGCACGGGGTGGCGACCGGCTGGGCTGCCGACAGTATCTGCAGGACGTTGCCGTTCACCATGGACCGGAACGCAGATCAGCGGACCTTGCCAACTACTTACCAGGATTTTTTAGCCGCTGGTGGTAGCATCCCCAGGCCTTCTAGCCCGCATTTCTCACCGCGGGGCGAGATGATCGCGCCGAGATTTGATTTCACAAGGCATTTTCTGAAACGAGGAATACAGGTCGTATTTCCGAGAAGAAGAAAATGCGTTGTGGAATCAAAGATCAAGCCAGCG
>JBPCXK010000567.1:0-3855 GCA_051008635.1 Gammaproteobacteria bacterium | reverse complement strand
ACAACACCCACCCCTGGCCTGACACGCGTTTTCGCCGTTATCACCCGAGGCAGGAGCCGTATGCGGGAATTCCGCACGTACGGATCTGTGCGGGGGGCGCCCCGTGAGGGGCGTTCCTACCGCGACTGGCCAGCCAGCGCCATCTCGACGTCCTCGCCACGACAACCGGTGAGACATGATGGCTAGGCTGATCCTGAGTCGTCTCATGCAGGCCGCCATCGTGTTGCTGGTGATGTCGTTCGTCATCTATGCATTGATCGGTCTGATGCCGGGCGACCCGATCGACCTGATGATCAGCGCTGACCCCAACGTCACGACAGCCGATGCGCAACGCCTCAAGGCGCTGTACGGGCTCGACAGACCCATAGTGGAACGCTGGTTCAACTGGTTTCGCGGCGCGCTCAGCGGCGATTTTGGCCATTCGCGCCTGCATGCGCGTCCCGTCGTCGAAGTGCTTGTCCCTGCCTTGTTAAATACACTCAAGTTGCTGGGTCTGGCGTTTGTATTGTCCTTGCTCATTGCGTTGCCGGCAGGCATCTGGGCCGGGCTACGGCCTTACTCGGCGCATGACTACACCATCAATCTAATGGCTTTCGCCGGGATCTCGATTCCGGTGTTCTGGTTTGCGTTGATGCTGATCATTGTGTTTGCCGTGATCCTGGGCGTGCTCCCTGCCGGTGGTACCGGCGATATCAGCGGAAAAGGCGGCTGGGACCAACTTCGGCATCTCGTGTTACCGGTTGTCACGTTATCGATCGCAAGCATCGGCGGACATACCCGATACATGCGCGGCGCCATGATCGAGGTGATGCGCCAGGACTACATTCTTACCGCGCGCGCCAAGGGCGCCGGCACCGGCCGTGTCGTGTTTGGACACGCTTTGCGCAATGCGCTGATACCCGTCGTCACCATCCTCGCGCTGGAGTTCGGTACCTTGTTTTCCGGCGCCCTGGTTACGGAAACCATTTTTGCCTGGCCGGGCATGGGACGGCTGATCTATGACTCGATAATGGGGAATGATTTCAACCTTGCGTTGGTGGCGTTGTTGTTGGCGACACTGGTGACGCTGGCCGGCAACTTGCTCGCGGATCTCGCGTATGCCTGGCTGGATCCGCGGATCGAGTACCAATGAGCGCTGTAATTTCTTCTCCCTTCCGGCTGGCCATGGGCCGGTTTCTGCGCCACAGACTGGCTGTCGTCAGTGGCGTGCTGCTGGTGGTGCTGACATTGCTCGCACTTCTGGCGCCGCTGATCGAGGCCGCGCTGGGTCTGGACGCCAACGCCGTGAATCTGTTCACGCGCAATCAGCCACCCTCGTCACAACACATGCTGGGCACGGATGAGCTGGGCCGCGATCTGCTGCTGCGCCTGCTCTACGGCGGACGCGTCTCGTTGCTGGTGGGAATTGTCGGCGCCGGCATCGCGGCAATCATCGGAACGCTGGTGGGCCTGGTTGCCGGCTATCTGGGCGGCCGCTTCGACACGCTGCTGATGCGTTTTACCGACGGTATGATCGCATTGCCATTGCTGCCCTTACTGATCGTGCTTGCGGCCGTGGATCTCGACAAGCTCGGCTTGCCTGTAGCGCTTACGCAATCCGAGGCAGTAAGCCTCTATCGCATCATCGCGATCGTCGCGCTGTTCGGCTGGACAACCGTGGCGCGGCTCGTGCGAGGTGCAACGCTGAGCATCAAGGAGCGCGAATTCGTCATGGCGGCGCGCGCCCTGGGCGGTGGGCCGGTCTGGATCATGGCGCTGCACGTCCTGCCCAATGTGATGTCACCGATCATCATCGCCACAACATTGTCGGTGGGCAACATCATTCTCCTGGAATCAGTGCTGAGTTTCCTCGGTTTGGGTATACAACCGCCGCTGCCGAGCTGGGGTAATATGCTCAGCAATGCCCAGGAGCTCATCTGGACGGCGCCAGCGCTGGCTTTCTTTCCCGGTATCTTTATTTTCGTTACCGTCATCGCGTTCAACTTCCTGGGCGACAGCTTGCAGGACGCGCTCGATCCTCGCGCGAACATCAATGTGCAGCGCGCAGCCGCAAGATGACAGGTGCAGCCCAAACCGTTCATCTGCGTTGCCGCAAATGAGGAGTGTCTGCCGCTCGGTGCTCCAGCAATGTAAAAGCCAATGATCACGCGATGAGTTTGTCGTTTTTACGGCGATCGCGGCGACGTGCCCCGCGACGAGCGGTAGCGTCTGCGTTATGAGCAGGTGATACAATCCGCACCGATCGGGACCCGTTTCAAAGCCACAAGGAGAAGCTGATGACAAGAATGGAACTGTTCGGGACTATTGCCCTTGCCGTGGCGCTTGGCGCGTGCGGCGGCAGCGGTGGCGACACGTCTGCTCCCACTTTACCGCCTTTGCAGATCACCTCCAGCAACGCGAAGACCGTCTCGGGGGGCGTTTTCGGGACCTCGGGCGCTGTGGGCGGACTCGGTGACAGCTCCCGCGGCATCGCGACTCAGTCCGCGGGTGGCGGTGGCTCCTCGCTCGCCGGTCTGTCAGAGCGGGTTCTATTGCAGGCGTTTCGTGAGCAGCAGTCTCTTACCATCTCGATTGTCGTCACGAGAGACGTTCCTTGCGAGTCGGGATCAATAACGTTGAGAGCCAACGACGCCGACAACAACGGCGAGTTATCGACCGGGGACACGGCGGATGCCACGTTCAACCAATGTGCCAATGGCGGCGAGACGTTGAGCGGTAGCCTGTCAATCAGCGACGTAGTCGTTACCGGCGATGCGGCAAGCCAAGTCGCACCCTGGGGTTTGGCGGCCACTTTCGCGTTCAACAATCTGGTGTTGACGCAGGCGGGCGAGGAATCAAGCATCAACGGGTCGTTCAGTTTTAGTGTGGACACGCCGGACAACACGTCGTCCAACACGTCTATCAGAGCGAACTCGATTACTGTAACCGACTCTGGGTTCACGGAGACGTTGAGCAATTTCGATCTTACCGCAGGCGTGGATACATCGACGTTGGCATACTCGACCGAGTTTGACGGCACGTTCTCCAGTCAGCGCGTCGATGGCAGCGTGACGTTCGACACCACGCAGACTTTCCGCGGCGTGGGCGAGGGCTTTCCGTCCGAGGGTGAGCTGCTCATTACCGGCGCTAACGAATCGAGCGTCAGGCTCATCGCGATCGACAGCGTGAACGTGCGCCTCGAGGTCGACGAGAACGGTGATGGTGCCGTCGATCAAGCCATCGACACGGCCTGGGAAGAGCTGGGCAACCGCACTTAACCCGTGTTCTCTTGAACCCTGCTGCTGCGTGAGCTGGTCAATCGCGCAGCAGGGCTGCCTGCCCGGCTCCGGATATCGCCATACACTAGGTGGATTTCATGTGTCAGTTCCCATCCCATAAAGTTGCTGAATCAAACTTGAATCAACTATGATGGCGGGCGTTGCACCGTCCGGTTGCTGGTCGGACAGAAAGCGAATCAGCCCCTGTCGCCGATGCGACAGGCATCACAAGATCCTGCATCGAGCAGGATCCACCTCGGTTCCTGCCGAGGTTTTTAGAATGCCATTTTGGAAAGGAGTCCGCGATGGCACAACCGGAAATAACTCCCGAGGAGCGTCGCCGCCTGCTTGAGAGCCTGTGGAACAGGCTCAGAGACAACGCGTTTGGATCGCTTTCCGAGCGTATTGGGGAGTTCGACCGCGATCGGGTCGTCGAAGAACCTGATCGCGTTGATATTTACAGCCAAACGTTCAGTCCAGAAGACTTCCGGGCGGCCCTAGCCGCCTGGACGGAATGGGAATGGGGGAATCGCGATCTGGGTGATCTCCCGTCGCCGCAACTGGAGATCGTTGTGAGGGGGTTGGCATACGAGATGGC
>JBPCXK010000566.1:0-5985 GCA_051008635.1 Gammaproteobacteria bacterium | reverse complement strand
CCTGCGAGACGTAACTGTAGCCCGCGTCTTCCATCCGGTGGCGCATGGACTCGCGTTCGAGCCGCTGGCCCTGCGCGAGCATGAGGCTGTTCTGATCCAGGAAGCTGCGTGGCGCCAGGCGCTGCATCAGTGTCGTGACCGGCACGATCAGCACGCCGCTGCCGAGCGCTGGCAGATTATAGAGGGTCTCCAGCCGTTGCGAGACGATGTCCTCGTGGGGTGAGAACACGTCGTAGGGCAGGGTCTCCCAGTCCGGAAAGATGAGGACTCTGCCGGCTTGCGCTGGGTTGAAGAACTCGAGCTCGGCTTCGAGCTGGCGTGCGCTATGTGTGTCCGCTGCAACGACCACCGACAGCCCGCTCGCCGCTGCCGCTGCGCGTGCGATTGCGAGCCCACGCGTACAGCCGTACAGTCGTCCCCACGTGATGTGGGGCTGTTCGGAGGTCGGGAGCGGCGGCGTTACGGTAAGCGGTCTAGGCTCGGCCATTGAACTATCGGGTGTGCGGCCAGGCCGCCCGGGTGCAGTCATCCCGCTCGCTGCTTGTGCGCCTCCAGATCCTGCATGTATTTCCGCAGCGCTGGCTTGTGCGCGATGATCTCATCGGGCGTCAGGCCATCCAGCTCATGGGGGAACACGAGCCAGTTAGCGGTTTCGTGCACATAGTAGTCGGGGACGATATCGGTTTTGTTATTGGTGGGCTTGAAGTACGCGGTGGCGACGCGAATATCATCGGGGATGTTCTTGCGACATTTACGGTGTAGCTCGTGAATAACGGACTGCACGCTGAGTCCGGTGTCGTAAACATCGTCCACGATCAGCAGGGCGTCCTCGGCGTTGATGTTTTTGATCAGGTAGCTGAGCCCGTGCACCCGCACCTCGTCGCCGCGTTGGTTCATGCCCTGGTACGATGACGTTCTGATGGCGATATGGTCCGTGCGAACCCCAAAGTAGTCGAGCAGTTCCTGCACTGCTATGCCCACCGGCGTGCCGCCACGCCAGATACCGACAATGAAGTTGGGCCGGAAGCCACTGGTCAGAATAGCGGTACCGAGCTTGAATGAGTCTTCCAGCAGTTGATCAGCGCTGATGTATTGCTTGTTGGTCACGGTGCGATTTCCGGTAAGTCTCTATATTCTAGCGGACTTCCGAAACGAGTAGAAAACCTCTCGGGGCGGCGGTGTGTGTCATAGAAAGTGACAAATTCGCAACAAAGCACGTCAGATTTCATCGCCCCAAAAAACGAAAGCGGCTCATAGCCGAGGCCAGCCGCTTGAAGCTTTTTTATTGGTCGAAGTATTTTTTAGTGTTATCAGATTGCGCGTCGGGAGGCGACATCAAACAGCGTCGCGTAGCTATTTTTCGACAGTTTTTGTTATTTGCCCAATAACCAACACGCGCGGGAAACGGTAACACAGTTTTTCGAGGATGAGAATCCCTAAATTGTGTTTGGCGGATTTTGTCCCTTCGAGCTCAGTTTCGCACTACCGAGTGGAGCACGAGATGGTGCTCGAAGAACACTGAGTAGCCGTTGTAGTCCCAGCGGGAGATCGGCGGCTGGCCGACCGGCCCGCGCTTGTTAACCGGCCGGCCGAAGCGGCTTTCGACCTGTGTCTTGCTCATCCCGCGTGTAGGCGTGCTCGCGTTTGTGACGACGACGATACCCCGCTCCGGGGTTTTCAGAACATCAGCGAAGGCAGGCTCCAGCAGCAACAAGCCGATGGACACGAGCAGTGGACGCCAGTAGTGCATGTCAGGCTCCGGATCGTAGCAATCTCGATTGTAAACTATAGCATCACTTAAATTATGAGAAAAGCAGGCTAGCATGTTGAGCGTATTGGTGTTTTGTGGCACGGGTAAGATCGTGGGCTGACCGCTGCATCGACAACGCAGCGACCAGAATATGCTGTGCTGATAGGGACTTACTGGAAACGCTTCCACTTATGTCTCAGCTCAAGGGCTCGCGCAAGAACAACCTCACATTTTCTCGCCCCCTATTCGTCCCGTGCTCGCTGAGTTGCCTCGTCGGTTAAAAAGGCAACTATTCGCCCTCCTCGCGCCTGGCGGCACGGGGGCCTGGCCGCCGATAAATGCAAACTTATTCTTGCGCCAACCCCACGCTGTGGTTTAATTCGCCCCCATGTTTCGACCGCTAGAGTTGGCCCTTGGCCTGCGCTACACGCGCGCCAAGCGCCGGAACCATTTCATTTCGTTTATATCGCTCATCTCCATTGTTGGCATCGCGCTCGGTATCACGGCGCTGATCACGGTGCTGTCAGTGATGAACGGTTTCGAGAAAGAGCTGCGCGAGCGCATCCTGGGCATGGCCTCGCACGCCACGATCAGCGGGCCCAATGGTCAGCTGGCAGACTGGTCTGAGCTTGCGGGGTCCGTGGCTACGCACCCGCAGGTGGTGGGTAGCGCGCCGTATGTTCAGGGTCAGGCGATGCTGGCGAACGGGCAACAGGTCAGCGGCGCGTTGATCCGGGGCGTCAATCCAGAACGTGAGCCCTCGGTCTCGGAGGTGGGCGAGCACATGCTCACCGGCGAGCTCCCCGATCTGCGGTCCGGTGAATACGGCATCATTCTCGGCGAGGCGCTGGCCGCTGTGCTGGGCGTCGGGATGGGCGATAAGGTGACGGTCATCACACCGCAGGCTAACGTCACCCCCGCCGGTATATTACCGCGGCTGCGGCGCTTCGATGTCGTTGGCGTCTTCGAGGTGGGGATGTACGAGTACGATCGCAGCACAGCGTTCATCAGCATCGATGACGCCGCGCGCTTGTTTCAGCTCGGCGAGGCGGTCAGCGGTTTGCGCCTCAAACTCGAAGACCTGTTTCGTGCGCCGGCCGTAAGCCGCGAGCTGGCGGCTGATCTCGAAGGTAGCTACTGGATCAGCGACTGGACACGCCAGCACGCTAATTTTTTCCGCGCCGTGCGCACGGAAAAGACCGTAATGTTCGTGATCCTCACCTTGATCGTGGCGGTAGCGGCCTTCAACATCGTCTCCACGCTGGTGATGGTGGTCACGGACAAGCAGGCGGACATCGCAATTCTGCGCACGCTCGGCATGACGCCGCGCAGCGTGATGACCGTATTCGTGATCCAGGGCAGCATCATCGGCTTGTTCGGAACGCTGCTCGGCATCATTGGCGGGGTGTTGCTGGCGCTGAATGTCGAGAGCATCGTGCCGTTTATCGAGAGCCTGATCGGCCGCAAGTTTTTGTCTCCCGACGTCTACTACATCAGCGACCTGCCGTCCGAGCTGAAGACCGCTGACGTCATCCACATCGCGTTTGTCGCGTTCGCGCTTACTGTTGTGGCCACGCTCTACCCGGCCTGGCGCGCCTCGCGCACGCAGCCGGCCGAGGCTCTGCGCTATGAATGAACACGAGCCGCAAATCGCCGTCGGCGAAGCAGTGGTTGTCTGCGAAGACCTGGTGAAACGTTTCGCGCAGGGTCCGCTCAGCGTTGAGGTACTGAATGGCGTCAGTCTGAGGATTATGCCCGGTGAAAAGGTTGCCATCGTTGGCGCTTCAGGCAGCGGCAAGAGCACGTTGTTGCATCTCCTGGGGGGGCTGGATGTGCCCACTTCCGGCAGCGTCGTGATCGGTGGTGAGGACATGAGCCGCCTGTCGGACGCAAAGCGCGGGCTGTTGCGCAATCGCATGCTCGGCTTCGTGTATCAGTTCCATCATCTGCTGCCAGAGCTGACTGCGCTGGAGAACGTAGCACTACCGTTGATCATTGGTGGCAGCACGTCGGCGGCAGGTATGGAGCACGCCCGCGTATTGCTGGAAAAGGTCGGAATGGCTGGCCGTCTCGGCCACAAGCCGGGCGAGCTCTCTGGTGGCGAGCGGCAACGCACCGCCATCGGGCGAGCGCTCATCACCGAGCCGCGCCTGGTGCTGGCTGACGAACCGACAGGTAATCTCGACCGTAAAACAGCCGGTCAGATTCATCAACTCATGCTGCATCTGAACAACGAGCTAAGCACGAGTCTGATCATTGTGACTCACGACCCCGGACTTGCGGAGAAGATGGACAAGGTGTACACCTTGGAGGATGGACAGCTCCATCGGGGGTGAATCATGATGCTCACAACGCTGGTCGACCGCGAGGCGGTAGAGGCCCATCTCGGAGATGCCGGTTGGCGATTGTTCGACTGCCGCTTCAATCTGATGGATGTAGACGAAGGCAGGCGCGCCTGGGAGCAAGGGCATCTGCCCGGCGCGCTTTACGCGCACCTCGATAAAGACCTCGCGGGGCCGATCACGGCCACGACCGGTCGACATCCGCTGCCGGACTGGCAGGCTTTTGCTGAACGTCTGCGAAGCTGGGGTTTGCGGGAGTCTGATCAGGTCGTTGTCTACGATGACGGGCCCGGCGCGGTTGCCGCGCGTCTTTGGTGGATGCTGCGTCATATTGGCCATCGCGGCGTCGCCGTGATGGACGGAGGCTTCAAACGCTGGCAGGAGGAACATCGGCCGCTCAACGGTGAGGCGCCACGGTTTTCGCGCTCGACCTACAACATCAGACAAGTGGGCGACGTGGGTCTCGTTGCTTCGGGTGATGTACTGGGGTCGCTCGGCACCGACAAGATGCAGATTTTGGACGCCCGCTCGGCCGCGCGCTATCGCGGCGAGGCAGAACCTCTCGACGCCGTGGCGGGGCATATTCCCGGTGCGTGGAACCGACCGTTTACCGAGAACTTGAATGCCCAGGGCAATTTCCTGCCTGCCGAAATGCTAAAGGCACGCTTCCAGGACTTGCTCGGCGCCAAGCTAGCGAGTGAGGTTGTTCACAGTTGCGGTTCCGGTGTCACGGCGTGCCACAATCTGCTGGCCATGGAACATGCGGGGCTCAATGGGTCGCAGCTCTATGCGGGATCCTGGAGCGAGTGGATTACGGATCCGTTGCGGCCGGTTAGTGTGGGTGAGGAAGATTGAAATTGTGGGAGCGGTCCGCAGAGCCGATTGCCAGCCCAGAGACAATCACAGATTTTCCCCACGCCGTCGAGGAAATCGAGAACATCGAGATACTGTTGTCCGACGGTTGTAGACTCGCAGCGCGCATCTGGAAGCCCGCAGACGGCAAACCCGTGCCAGCGATTCTCGAGTATTTACCCTACCGCAAGCGCGACGGCACGGCGCCGCGCGACGCGCTGACGCATCCGTACCTTGCGGGTCACGGCTATGCCTGTGTGCGCGTCGACATGCGCGGCAACGGTGAATCCGGCGGGTTGATGTGGGATGAATACCTGCTGCAGGAGCAGGACGACGCGCTGGAGGTCATTGCCTGGATCGTGGCGCAGCCTTGGTGCGACGGCAAGATCGGCATGATGGGCATTTCCTGGGGTGGCTTCAACGCCTTACAAGTCGCGGCGCGCCGTCCGCCCGAGTTGAAAGCGATCATTACATTGTGCTCGACGGATGATCGCTATGCGGATGACATTCATTACAAGGGTGGGTGCTTACTGAACGAAAACGTTGGCTGGGCGTCGACTATGCTTGCATATTCATCCCGGCCGCCGGACCCGTTGCTTGTCGGCGAACGTTGGCGTGAGATGTGGCTGGAGCGGTTGGAGAACCTGCCGTTGCTGGTCGAGAACTGGCTGCAGCACCCGCACCGCGACGCGTTCTGGCGACACGGTTCCGTGTGCGAGAATTTTGACGCAATCGAGGCTGCCGTGCTGGCGGTCGGCGGCTGGGGCGATGCGTATTCAAACGCGGTGCCGCGATTGCTGTCCAATCTCAAGTCGCCGGTGCGCGGGTTCACTGGTCCCTGGGTGCACAAGTATCCACACTTTGCCGTGCCAGGTCCGGCGATCGGATTCTTGCAGGAGGCGCTGCGTTGGTGGGAGCACTGGCTGAAAGGCACCGATGCCGGCGTCATGAATGATCCCTTGTATCGCGCTTACCTGATGGAAGGCGCGCCGCCACAGAGCAGTTACGATCACCGCGATGGCCGCTGGATCGCGGAGCGAG
>JBPCXK010000565.1:0-6067 GCA_051008635.1 Gammaproteobacteria bacterium | reverse complement strand
GGCCAGCCCCGCAAGGGGGCTGGCTCATCTGGCGCCTTCGCGTACGATAGATTCGCGCGCGTAAGCGCCTGGCACGCCCAGCCCTCATGAAATAAAACAGATCCCTTTAACGATATAATCCGCGGCTTGACATCATGCACGCGTCAGGTCGTCATGGGTTTCGACAACAAGCCGTACCGCACGCCGGAGAAGTACGATCGCCTCACAGAGCCTGGCGTTAACGAGGCGCTTGCCAACACGGAAAAGCGGCACACCGCGCATACCGAGCCGGTGCTCGTCCGCCTCAAGGGCTTCGAGCTGTACGTCGATCCCGCGGTTTTTAATCCAGCGTTTTCGAACATCGGCGACCTGCTTTCCGACAACCAGAATGTGCAACCCGGCGAGATCGTGCTCGACATGGGCACCGGCACGGGGTTTCAGGCACTGGTGGCATCGCGCTACGCAGCCCTGGTCGTTGCCACGGACAGGCAGCCGGAGGCAGTGGCGTGTGCGCGCAAAAATGTGCGTCTCAACAAGCTCGAGCAGAGGATCGATGTCCGGCAAGGCGATCTGTTTGCGGCGCTTGGGCGCGAGCGTTTCGACCGCGTGCTTTTCAATGTGCCGTTTGTGCCGTGGAAGCCAGAAACACCCTGGCAGGATGCGAACTCCGACCTCGAACACCGCAGCCTGACCGCGTTCGTCGAGGGTCTGAGCGACCGTTTGCAAGCGGGCGCATGCGCGGTGATCACGTTCTCGGATGCCGGCGACATCCCGTATCTGCATCATCTGTGCGAGGCGAACGGCTACGCCCACCGGGTCGTGGCGCAGCGCGCCGTGGAGGGTGTGGGCTACTTCGTTTACGAGCTGAGAAGCCTCGCTGCTTGAGCCTGCGAAGCGAAACCCCTGCAGCAATAATCGAGTCCAACCCTAACGCTAAGCGGTCGTCCGAATGCCGCTAACGTAGTATATTCTCGCCCGACCAACTTGTAAGGAGGAGGAAGATGATCAAACGTATGATCTGGGGAATCGCCGCTTGCGCGTTCGTTGCGGCGCCTGCGGCCCAGGCCGAAAAGATAAAAATCGGTTTCACCACCACGCTCAGCACCCCCGCGGCCGTTATCGGCAACGACATGCGTGACGCCGTAGAGCTGGCGCGCGAGCATATCGATAACACAATGGGTTCGCTGGACGTGGAAGTCGTCTACGCGGATGACGAGTTCAACCCACAAAAAGGCAAGCAGGCGACCGAGCGCCTCGTCAAACAGGACAAGGTCGATATCGTGGCCGGCTACATCTGGTCACATGTGCTGCTGGCCTCCGCCAACACCGTGCTGGACGCGGGCAAGATTCTGATCAGCGCCAACGCCGGGCCGTCGCAGCTCGCGGGTAAAGGTTGCCACAAAAACTTTTTCAATATCTCGTGGCAAAACGATCAGACGCCAATGGCGCTCGGTGAAGTCCTGAACCAAAAGGGCGTGAAGTCGCTATATGTGATAGCGCCGAACTATGCCGCAGGCAAAAACATGGTGGCCGGCGTCGAGCGTACCTTCGGCGGCAAGGTGATCGGCAAGGACATGACCAAGTGGCCGGATCAGATCGACTGGTCGGCCGAGTTGTCGAAGGTGAAATCCGTCAACCCCGACGGCGTGTTCGTTTTTTATCCCGGCAAGCACGGCCCCGCGTTCATTACGCAGTACAAGCAATCGGGCCTGGAAGGCAAGGTCCCGCTTTATTCCGTGTACACGCTGGATTCCATCAGCCTGCCGCGTTTCCAGAAAGCCGGCATGAACGGCGTGCTCGGCACGCTGATGACGCAGTTCTGGGCGCCCGATCTCGACAACGCACAGAACAGGAAATTCGTCGACGGCTTCAAGGCGAAATACGGCAAGTACCCGAGTTTCTACGCCGCGCAGAGTTACGACGCGATCTTTTTCATCAAGTCAGCGGTCGAGGCGGTGAACGGCGATATCAGCGATGTAGAGGGCATGCGGGCGGCGCTCGAGAAAGCGGACTTCCCGTCGGTGCGCGGTGACTTCAAGATGGGCTCGAACCACTATCCTGTGCAGAATTTCTACAGCCGCGAAGTGGTGACCGACGCCGACGGTGTGTGGACGACGGCAGTGCGCGATGTTGTGCTGAAAGAACATCAAGATGTGTATGCTGCCGATTGCAAGATGAACTGAGGTCTGGCAACGAAAACAAGGAGTGGCGGAGTTTCCGGATCCCCGCCATCGCCAAGGACATTTCAGACATAGCGAACTCCCATCCCCTACCGCGCCACAAGGGATCGGGAGCAGGGTGACTATCGGCAATCCCGACATCGGTAATTGAATGTCGAGGCGACTGTTCTGGATAAAGCTCATTGCGTCTCGGCGCCTCTACGTTTAGCTGGCACAGCTTGCTTTGCGCCTCTGCGTTAATCTCTTTTTGCGACGTCTTTGGAAAGATCGCGTCCTGCCAGATAAACGCGGAGGCACGTTAAGGTCGTAAGATTTCGAGCATGGACTGGATCCTCCTGATCGAGCAATCCCTGAACGGCTTCCAGCTCGGCGTGTTGCTGTTTCTGCTGGCGGCCGGGCTGACGCTGGTGTTCGGCATCATGGATTTCGTCAATCTCGCGCACGGCTCGTTCTACATGCTGGGCGCGTTCCTTGGCGCGACGTTCATGTTGTGGACGGGTTCTTTTTTGTTGGGCATCGTCCTCGCGATTCCCGCGACGCTGGCCCTCGGCATTGTCGTCGAACTGCTCGTCGTGCGTACGTTGTACGAGCGCCACCACCTCGATCAGGTGCTTGCGACTTTCGGTCTGATCTTGTTTTTCAACGAGCTCGTGCAGGTCATCTGGCCGCTCGACGGGCTCAACGTGCCGTTTCCGGAAGGGCTCGATCGCACCGTGCCGTTGTTTTTCGGTATCGAGTATTCGGCCTATCGACTGCTCATCATCGCCTCCGGTCTGGTCGTGGCCGCGGGCCTGTGGTTTCTGGTAACGAAGACCAGGGTGGGCATGTTGATTCGCGCGGGCGCCTCGAACCGCACCATGGTCGGCGCGCTCGGCGTGAACATCAAACTCCTTTTCACGCTGGTGTTCGGCATTGGCACGGTGCTGGCCGGTCTCGCGGGCATGTTGATCGTCCCGATCCTCGGGGCCAACAGCGGCATGGGTGAGCAAATCATCATTCTCGCCTTTGTCGTCATCGTCGTCGGCGGCATAGGCTCTATCCGCGGCGCGTTCATCGCCGCGGTCGTTATCGGGCTGATCGACACCATGGGTCGCTCGTTTCTCGACGTGCTGTTGCTCGCGGTGTTGCCGGCCAACGCCGCCGAGGCCGCGGGGCCTGCTTTGTCGTCGATGCTGATTTACATCTTCATGGTCGTGATCCTGTTTTTCCGCCCGCAAGGGCTGTTTCCACCACGCGGACATTGATCAGCGTGCTGGCGCAGATAACCCCGCGCGCGATATTTGCCATTGCCATCCTCGGTTTGTGTGGCCTCATACCCACGATCGCCGCGGCGCTCGGCGAGCCGTTTTACATGGACATCTTCGCGCGCATGATGATCTGGGCCATCGCCGCGGTGAGTCTGAATCTCATTCTGGGTTACGGCGGCATGATCAGCTTCGGGCACGCTGCTTATCTGGGCATCGGCGGCTACGTCGTCGGCATATGCGCCTACCACGAAGTCGAAAGCGCGCTCGTTCAGTGGCCGCTCGCGCTCGCGCTGTGCGCAATCATCGCTTTATTTTTCGGCGCTATCAGTCTGCGTACGCGCGGTGTTTACTTCATCATGATCACCATGGCGCTGACGCAGATGATCTATTTTCTGTCAGTCAGCGCGGAGGAGTACGGCAGCGACGACGGCCTGGTCATCTACACGCGAAGTCAGTTTGGAACCGATTGGTATGATCTCGACAAGCCGCTACATCTCTATTACACGATCTTTGCAGCGCTGATGTTGTGTTTGTATGTAACAAAGCGTTTGGTCGAATCGCGTTTCGGCATGGTCATCCGCGGCGCGCAGTCCAACGAACAGCGCATGGAGGCGATAGGCTTTTCCACTTACCGTTACCGGCTGGTGTGCTTTGTCATCGCCGGCGTGATGTGCGGCGTCGCCGGCTTACTCAGCGCCAATGTAGAAAAGTTCATCAGTCCCGACACGATGTACTGGACGCGCTCGGGTGAGCTCATTTTCATGGTCGTGCTCGGTGGCATGGGCAGCCTCATTGGACCCGTTGCCGGGGCGCTGGTGTTCTGGCTGTTGGCGGAGTTTCTATCACGCATCACGGAGCACTGGCATCTTTTTTTCGGGCCGTTTCTGGTGCTGGTCGTGCTGTTCGCGCGGCGCGGTATCGACGGGCTGTTCGGCAAAGCGAAAACCGGTCATGGCTGAACCGATACTTTCGGCCGATGGTTTGTGCAAACACTTCGGTGGAATCACGGCCACCGAAGACTTGTCGCTAAGCGTCGAGCGCGGCGAAGTCCATGCCATTATCGGCCCCAACGGGGCGGGCAAAACCACGCTCATTGCGCAACTCGCGGGCATGCTGGAGCCGGATCGTGGCACCATATGGTTCGACGGCGCCGACATCACACGCTGGCGCACGCCGGCGCGGGCGCGCCGCGGGTTGGCGCGTTCTTTTCAGGTCACATCCGTGCTGAAAGATTTCACCTGCCTGGACAACGTCGCGCTCGCCATTCAGGCGCACGCTGGGCACAGCTTCAAATTCTGGTGTCCCGCGCGAAGGGATAGCGCCTTGCGAGAACCCGCGCTGGCCGTCCTCGCCGAATTCGGTCTCGACGAGCGCGCCAACGTGTTAGCCGGTAATCTCGCGCACGGCGAGCAGCGCTACCTCGAAATTGCCATGGCGCTGGCGACATCGCCTAAGATGCTGCTGTTGGATGAGCCGATGGCGGGAATGGGTGCGGAAGACTCAGCGCGGGCGACCGAGTACCTCGGCACACTCAAGGAAAAGTACACAATCCTGCTCGTCGAACACGATATGGATGCCGTCTTTGCCCTTGCCGATCGCATCACCGTGCTTGTCTACGGCCGGGCCATCGCGAGTGGTGCGCCAGAGGAGATTCGCGCGAACGAGGAAGTTCGGCAGGCTTACCTCGGAGAAGATTGGCCGCGATGTTGAGCGTCCGGAACGTCCACGCCGCTTACGGCGCCAGCAAGATTCTGTTCGGCATATCGCTCGATGTAAACGCGGGCGAAGTCGTCACCCTGCTCGGGCGCAACGGCATGGGCAAAACCACGACGGTGCGCGCCATCATGGGCATCGTCAAACCGCTCGCCGGCGCCATCCGCTTCGAGGAGCGGGATATCGGCGGACTGTCCAGCTACAAGGTCGCGCAAGCCGGGCTGGGTCTCGTGCCGGAAGGGCGTCAGGTCTTTCCGAATCTGTCATTGCGCGAAAACCTCATTGCCACCGCCGCGAACCGCAGCGGCAGCCGCGCGCCCTGGTCGCTCGACACAGTGCTGGAGTTGTTCCCTGCCTTAGCCGAGCGCGCTGGCAACATGGGTGACCAGCTCTCCGGCGGCGAGCAACAAATGCTTGCGATCGCCCGTGCGCTCATGACCAATCCCAAACTCTTGATCCTCGACGAAGCCACTGAGGGCCTGGCGCCATTGGTCCGCGCGGAAATTTGGCGTGTGCTCGCGGCACTGAAAACGCAAGGCCAGTCGATTCTTATCATCGACAAAAATGTCGAGGCCCTCACCCGTATCGCTGATCGCCATTACATCATCGACAAAGGCGTTGTGGTGTGGAGGGGCACGTCAGGTGAGCTACGCGAAGGCGAGGATATTCAGCATCGATACCTTGGTGTGTAAAATCTGCACGAACGCGGCCAGCTCGAATCCTCGCGCAATATGCGGGCCCGGCCTGCCGCCCGTGACGCCCGGGCTGCGGCCAGAAAACAGTCTTTAATTGTGAAATCTGATCTGCCCGCGACGTGGCCCGGTATGTTGCTAACTCCTCCAAACCTTATAAAGGAATACTTTACTTATCAATGTGGTACGCGTGCCTGGATTCCACAGGAGCGCCAATCGGCGTTCGTGCGGCGCCGCCTGCTTGCTGGTAGCGAGG
>JBPCXK010000564.1:0-2801 GCA_051008635.1 Gammaproteobacteria bacterium | reverse complement strand
GCGCCTGACCGGGCGCTACGGGCTGAGCTCGACCCTACTGGCGGCCGCTTCGCTGACCGGTACCATCACGCTGCCGCGGCTGGCGGCCGCGGCCAATTCCACTTACGACAAACGCTTTGGCAGCGCCGCACGGCATACGCTCAAGTTCGGCGCCGCCGGTTTCAACGAGCGCAAGCTGCTGATCGAACGGGCCGGCTGCCTGCAATTCGTACGAGACCTCGAGGAGCGTACGGACGGCGCCGTGCGGATCGAGTTTGCGGGTAACAACCAGATTTGCGGCCAGCTCAACTGCGTGAAGAAGACGCAGCAAGGTGAAATCGACCTGTATACGGCATCGACTCAGAATTCGGTCGGCGGGGCGCCGTACCTGCACGTCCTCGACTACGCTTACGTGTTCCCCTGCCGCGCGTCGCAGTATTACTTCTTCTATCATCCTGGCAGTCAGGCGCTGCTGCGCGATCCCTTACGCACGCGGCACGGCATAGAGTTTTTGTTTTCGCACGCCGAGCTGCGAGGCATCCACCTCGGGCTCAAGTGGAAAGATCGCCCAACCGTCAAAAGCATCGATGAACTGAAGGGCACCAAAAACCGCGTCACTGGCACACAACTCGGCCGCATCGCAATGAGCCTGATGGGCCTCAATCCCGTGCCGATCGCCTGGGAAGAGACGCTGGACGGGCTCGAGAAGGGTTTGATCGACGGCGCCGAGACCTGGATGTCGGCCGTAGCCTACGCCAACATGACGCCGGTGGTCTCGCAGAGCGTAAATCTCGAATTCTTCTCGGGCACCGAGCACACGGCCATGAACGCCACGGTGTTCGACCGCCTCGGCGGCGAGCTGCAGGACGCGGTCATGGAATCCGCGTACCTCACCCAGGTGCATGTGCAGGCGGCCAACGAAGCGGCGTTGGTCAACACGGTGGGAGCGTCCAACCCGCAGAAGCCCGGTACGATCTTCGCCGAAAACGATGTGCGTGTTGCGGAGCTCTCCGACGCGGAAATCAGCAAGGCGGAAAAAATGTGCTCACCGGAGTTCCAACCCGAGCCCTGGGAAGAATGGCGCGAACGTCTCGACAAATGGGCCGGCGGTGTCGACACCTACGGGAAACTCCACGCCATTGCTCGCGAAGTACCCAGGGACACGCTTGCCGAGAACGTGGAACCGCGGCGTTGGTGGAAGAGTTAAGGGTTCTGCCCCCTCAACGGCGGACTTTACCACCCCTTGCCCACCGCAACGCCGGCGTTTGAGGCGCGCGGCTGTGGACAAGGCGTGGAAAAGTCCGCCTCACCCCGGCGCGACCGCCGGTCGAGAAATTCTTGGTCTTTTTGTCCAAGATTTCACTAAGCGCTGCCCGTTGCCAAAACAGCGCGCGCGACCAACACGAGCGTAAGCGCAAGCGTTAGCAGGACTTCCAGCATCCGCACGATCGCGACGCCGACGAGGCGCAGCCCGCGTGCGAGGCAAGACAAAGGCGTCATCGGGCCATACTTCGCGGACCACTTCGCCGTCGGGCCGAACTGCACGGTTTCGTCAAGCTTGACCGACCGTGGCTTTGGCGAAGCTCCTTGCCGGGATCGGGCCGGATACGCATCCGGCGCCAGCGACCCTTTACGCGGCGGCCAAACAATGCACTCAGGCGCACCGCGCCGACGCCGCGGCTTGCTGCACGCCTGCTCGAGCCCAAATACTCTCCCTGGTAATGCCCTGCTCATATCGTTGAATGCGTAAAACACAGCCCTCGGTTTAATGCGTCTCATCGTAATAGCTGCGATATGCATGCCGGATTACCATTTTTGACATGATTACAAGCAGTTAGCAGCTTTACCTCGACAAAATATGGGACAGGAAAGAGAGTTCTGTCCTGCCAGACTGGACAGGATATCCTACGAGCCTGGGCGGATCCCCCGAGCCGGCCGTGATTCGACAGTCAGCTCATGCCGGTGTCTGAATCCATAACGCGCGACGATCTCACCGACCCGGCGATCGATCTGTGTTATCCGTAGCGCCATCAGGTCTTATGTGCGCGCCGCAGAGCTCACCGACGCACTCCTGAAAGGTTTCGAGATGTCTTCCAGAATCAAATAATTGATCGGCACGAGCAGCAGAGTAATGAATGTCGCGAACAGGATGCCAAAGCCAAGCGACACCGCCATCGGTATCAGAAACTGCGCCTGCGTGCTCTTTTCGAAGATCAGGGGCATGAGCCCGGCGAATGTGGTCAGCGATGTCAGCAACACCGGACGAAAACGCGCAACGCCCGCCGTGCGCACGGCGTCCATCACTCGCATACCTTCCGCGCGGCGGCGGTTGACATAATCCACCAGCACCAGGCTATCGTTCACCACCACCCCCGCCAACGCCAGCATGCCCATTACGCTGATGATGCTCAGACTCATACCCATGATCATGTGTCCAATGATGGCGCCCAGCACGCCAAAGGGAATCACCGACATGACGATTGCCGGTTGTACATAGGATTTGAATGGAATCGCCAGCAACGCATAGACAACGAACAAAACGAACAGCGAGCCTAGTTTCAGACTACCGAAGGACTCGCGCTGTTCTCTGGCCTCTCCCTCCAGGCTGAAACCCATTCCCGGATAGCGCGCGACCTCGGCGGCGACGAATTTCCCGAGATCGGACTTGATCGCCTCGATCCTGGCGGTCTGCTTGTTCACGTCTCCCCTGACGTTGATGGTGCGATTGCGATTGATCCTGTTGATAGTGGAAAAGCTGCGCCCGACCCGGGCTTGCGCGACGTCGGAAAACGGCACCTCCACGCCGTCTGCTGTGCGAATAC
>JBPCXK010000563.1:0-11050 GCA_051008635.1 Gammaproteobacteria bacterium | reverse complement strand
GTGGTTGAGAGAGCCAGACCGGACCCAGGAGACTTGAGACTATGGCAATTTCTCTTACCGTCAACGGCGAATCGTATGAATTCGACGCACCCCCCGAAATGCCCTTGCTGTGGGCGCTGCGGGACATCATCGGCCTGACCGGCACGAAATTCGGCTGCGGCATTGCACAGTGCGGCGCCTGCACGGTCCACATCGACGGCGTGGCGCAGCGCTCCTGCAGCACGCCGATCGGCTCGGTCAAGGGCGCTGTCACTACCATCGAAGGGCTCAGCGCAAACGGCGACCACCCACTGCAAAAGGCATGGATGAAGAACAATGTGCCGCAATGCGGCTACTGCCAGGGCGGACAGATCATGCAGGCGGCTTCCCTGCTGAACCAGAATCCAAAGCCGAGCGACGAAGACATCGATCGTGAAATGGCGGGCAACATTTGCCGCTGTGGGACGTACACCCGTATCCGTCAGGCGATCAAGGACGCGGCGGGAGGTGCGGCATGAACACCATAAAAAACGTCAGCCGCAGAAAATTCATCAGGGGTGTTACCGTGAGCACGGGTGGACTGGTGCTCGGGCTGCAGCTCGCGCCGGCAAGCCTCAGTATCGCGGCGGTGCCGAAACAAAGCGCGGTGCTGAGCCCGAACGTATTTCTTTCCATCGACAGAGCCGGCACGGTTACGCTCATTGCACACCGCTCCGAGATGGGCACCGGCATCCGCACGAGCCTGCCCATGATCATGGCCGACGAGCTGGAAGCGGACTGGAGCCGCGTGGTGGTCGAGCAGGCGACCGGCGACAAGAAATACGGCGACCAGTACACCGATGGTTCGCGCAGCGTTGTGAAAAACTACGACCGTATGCGCCAGTTCGGCGCGACCGCACGGCGCATGCTCGAAGAAGCCGCGGCTAGACAGTGGGGCGTTAACGTCAGCGAGTGCAAGGCGCAAAACCACAAAGTGATGCACTCGTCCGGCAAGTCCCTGGACTACGGCGAGCTGGTCGAGACCGCGGCGAGTCTGCCTGTCCCGGCCACCGATCAAGTCACGCTCAAGGATCCAAAGGACTTTCGTTATATCGGCAAAGAAGTCGTGTCGATTGTCGATCTGCCCGACATAATCACTGGCAACGCGGTGTTCGGCATCGACGTGCAATTACCCGGCATGAAGTACGCATCGATCGAGCACTGCCCGGTCACGCTCGGCAAAGTGAAATCGCATGACGATTCCGAAGCGCTGAACGTACCGGGCGTGGAGGCCGTGGTAGAAATTCCGGCCACCGGGAAACCCGTGTTGTTCAAATCCCTGGGTGGGCTGGCGGTGGTCGCCAGCAACACCTGGGCCGCGATCGAAGGGCGCAAGAAACTCAAGATCGAGTGGGACTACGGCGACAACGCCAGTTACGACTCCGACGCCTACCGTAAGCAGCTGCAGGCAACGGCGCGCAAGGCCGGCGACATCCGGCGCGAGGAAGGCGACGTCAACAAAGCCTTCGAAGGCGCGGACAAGGTCGTCGAGGCCGAGTACTACGTGCCCCACTTCGTGCATGCGCAAATGGAGCCGCCGGCCGCGGTCGCGCATGTGCACGACGGCATCTGCGAGGTCTGGTCGAGCACGCAAGACGCGCAGGCCGCGCGCGACAACGTAGCCAGCGCCATCGAGTTCGACAAGGCGGACGTCGTCTCGCGCGTACCGCTGCTGGGCGGGGCGTTCGGCCGCAAGTCGAAGCCCGACTTCATCGCGGAAGCCGCCTGGCTCGCAAGGGAAACCGGCAGGCCGGTCAGAGTCACCTGGACACGCGAGGACGATATACGCCACGGTTTTTATCATGCTGTCAGCGCGCAGCACTGCAAGGCGGCGCTCGATAAGAATGGCAAGACGATCGCGTGGCGCCACCGCACGGTGTTTCCCGCGATCATGTCGACGTTCACCGGCGAGCCGAAGGTTGGAACATGGGAGCTGGATTTCGGATTGACGGATTTGCCGTTCGACATTCCGAATATCTGCATCGAATCCGGAACGGCGCCGGAGCACGTGCGCATCGGCTGGTTGCGCTCGGTGCAGAACATCTTCCACGCCTTCGCTGTGCACTCGTTCGTCAACGAGCTCGCTGTGGCCGCCGGGCGCGATCCGCTGGAATACAACCTCGAGCTCATCGGTAAGGCGCGCAAGGTCGATCTCGCCAAGGGCGGCGTCGAGGATTACTTCAACTACGACAATACCCTGGAGAAATACCCCATCGATACGGGACGGCTCGCCAACGTGCTGCAACTCGCAGCAAACAAGGCAGGCTACGGCAAATCGCTACCCCAGCGCGAGGGTATGGGCGTTGTTGCACACCGCTCGTTTCTCACGTATGTCGCGACCGCCGTGCACGCAGCAGTCTCCAAAGACGGCAAAGTCTCGATTCCGCGCGTGGATGTCGCCATCGACGCCGGCCGCATCGTTAACCCGGACCGTGTTCGCGCGCAGATGGAGGGCGCCGTGATCTATGGCATGAGCGCGGCCTGCTACAACGAGATCACGGCGCGCGAAGGCCGCATTCAGCAAAGCAACTACCACGATTATCCGGTAGTGCGGATGGCGGATTCACCGCGAGAGATCAACGTGCATATCGTCGAAAGCGATGCGCCTCCAGGCGGTGCCGGCGAGCCGGGAACACCCGGCTTCGCGCCCGCGTTGTGCAACGCGATCTTCGCCGCCACCGGCAAACGCATTCGCGATTTGCCCATCACGAACCACAATCTGGCAGCCTGAACGGCGACAGGCGGCGGCGCGACTGCGCCGCCGCCACGCTGGCCGTGAACCTTGGCGGCAGGCGCTACCGCTCATCTTCTGCGCTCGATACCACACATGGATCCCATCGATCGAAAACGGCCGGCTATCGAGCTGCCTCTGGATTGTTGCGTCCACAAGCGTTACAACTGTCCCGTAGTCTGAACAACCGGATCTGAAAAAGGCAGTCCTACCGAAAGGCAGAAGTCGCAAAACCACGGGTCTAAGGCTCTCTCCGGTGAGAGCTATGACGGCCGGGTCGCCAGTAAACGCTGTGTGTAGCGCGAACCGGCCCCGTCCCGAGCAAAGCGGCGAACTTGGAGTCACCGAGCCCGGTCGGCCGCGACCCGAACCTTTTTCAACGATTCAAAATCGCAGATCAGGACGCATCTGTCTGGCACGCTCGTTTGACTTCCTTTGCTGCGCCGCCGCGTTGACGCGCCGGAACGCAGGCAACGATAAAAGGAGAGTTGCCAAATGAGTGCCAACGATGCAAACGGGCGCAGACGGTGGAGACTATCGTTCCTCTTCGTACTTGCCGCCAGCACATCTGTTGCCATCGCCGGCCCCCGTGAACAGGCGAAGAGAATTCACAACCGCCTCACTGGCACCCATCCTTCCCCCGCTGTGCTCAGTTCCATGGCCGCGAAGATTACCGCCGGCGACGCATTGGGCGCCGCCAACGAGGCCATCGACAATCCAGCCTTTTATAACACCACACTAAAAGATCTTGCGACGCCCTGGTCGACCAAGCGCCAATCGATTTTCGTCGGGCTCAACGACCTGAGCGCTACCGTGATCGGCCTCATCCGCGACAACCGCTCGTTTCAGGAAGTGCTGACTGCAGACGTCTTGTACGTGGGTGCGGCCGGCGTCGTGCCGACGCCGTATTCACACACGGACAACACCCACTATCAGGAACTGGAGGCGAACGGCGTCGACCTCAGTAATCCCGCCAACCTCGTGCCGGTGGCGCAGTCGACGATACCCGACACGCCCCTTACGCCGGAAAACACCGCAGGGATCATGACCAGCCGAACTTTCGCGGAGGCCTTTTTCGCAGGCGGAACCAATCGGCGGGCAACGCGGTTTGCTTCGATCAATTTTCTGTGCGGAGACATGGAGGCCTTTCGTGACATCACGCGACCGGCTGATCGCATTCGCCCGGATATCACGCGCTCGCCCGGCGGCGACAGCTCCATCTTTCTGAACGATTGCATCAGTTGCCACAGCGGCATGGATGCCCTGACCGGTGCATTTGCGTACTACGACTTTTCCAAAGATCTGCAACGCCTTGTGTTCACGGATAACGTCGCCCAGGCGAAGAACAACAAGGCTGGAACCACGTTCCCGTTAGGCTTCATTACGACCGACGACAGTTGGGTGAATTACTGGCGTGTCGGCGTGAATTCAGGGCTGGGGTGGAATCCGGTCCTGCCAGACCGCGGTAAAGGCGCCAAAAGCCTCGGTGTCGAGATCACCTCCAGCCGCGCATTTGCCGAATGCCAGGTGTCCCAGGTCCTCGCCAAGGTTTGTCTGCGTGAGCCCACCGGCGCCGCCGACAGCGCGGCCGTGCAAAGGATCGCCGACGTCTTCCAGGCCGGCGGCTACAACATGAAGACCGCGTTTGCCGAAGCGGCCATCCACTGCATGGGTAACTGAGATGCACGGGAGAATCGCAATGAGCAACCGGATTTCGACCGTACCATCCCAGCCACGCCGCCGACTGCCGATAGCGGCGCTGCTACCCGTAATCCTTACGCTGTGTGCGTGTGGCGGATCAGGCGGGGGTTCAAATCCAGGCGCCGGCGGGCCTGGTGGGCCCGGCAGCGGATCGAGTGGCGGCACGGTGCCGGGCATGCCGATCACCAGTCAACAGGCATTTGCCCAGACGGTCTATCCGCTGGTGGCCGAGCAAGGCAACGGCGTTGCGAAGTGTTTCCGCTGCCATTCCGAAAAGGCGGAGGGGATTCTGCCAAACTTCGCTCACCGCAATGTAGAGATCGCCTACAACGAGCTGGTCGAAAGCCAGAAGGTCAACCTGACCAACCCGCAGAGATCGCGCATTGTGCAGCGCCTGGCCACCGATAAGCACAACTGCTAGACCGGCAACACAGCCGACGCCTGTGTGAACGACGCCGCCAGTATGCAAGCGGCAGTTACCAACTGGGCCACGCTGATCGCCAACAGCGATGCGGAGGAGATTCCCATTATCGCGAGCGGCACGGCCAGCCTCGCCGGCGCCAATGGCGGCCCTGCCGTGCTCAGCTTCGATGTGAGCAACGCCGTGCAGGCACCGGCCAGCATCCAGCTCGAAGCAAGCGAACTGGACGGTTTCAGCTATCTGTTCAGCAAACCTGCTTTCGTTGGCCCCGCCGGTCTGAACTTCAGGATCAAGGACATCCGTATCGGCGTCAACGATACGATCCCGGTCGCCGCGCAGGCGTTCCGCGACGTCGAGGTCACCGTCACAACGGCGGCACAGGAGCTCTCCCGTCAAGGCGCCGCAATCCCCAAGGATTCGGGGCCGGAACAAGATATCTTCTTCCTGGCGTTCGAGGTTCTGGGCGGCATGCAGGTCCCCGTTCGGGAGCCGGGCCCGCGCGTGCGATCGGCCAGGGAAACGGGCGTGCCATCGTATGGCTTGCGGCTCTTTTCGCAGCTCAACGACAGCTTCGCCGCGGTGACCGGCGTCGATCCGCAGACTCCGGCCGTGCTCGCCGTGTTCAACGAGGTAAAGACCCAACTCCCCACCGAGGCTGATCCCAGAACCTTCGTGACCGGCAATCAGATGGCCATTCAAAGGCTGGCGGTCGAGTACTGCATCGCCCTCGTGGACTCGCCAGTACTGAGGAATCAGTTCTTCGGCGCATTCCCGGCGACCATCGTCAATCAGGCGGACAAGGCGCTGATTGCCGGCCAGCTGTACAACAACATGCTGGGGATCAACCTCGTTGACCAGCCGGCGCGCGGCGGCGTCACCAATGAAATATCGAAACTCATGACCGATCTCGGTTGCGTCGCCAGCTGCGATGCCGCACTCACCGAGACCGTGACCAAAGCATCCTGCACGGCGGTGTTGGCGAACGCCGCTACGCTCGTCCACTGATCGTGTGGAGGAAGATCTCATGACCAGGCAACAAAAACGCGACAGCAAAAACATGGAAGAACGCTTGCGCCGTGCGGGCCATCGCCGGCCCGTGACCCGGCGGGAATTTCTCGGGCGCGGATTGATCGCAGGCAGCGGGATGATGATGCTCCCGGGCTTGCTCGGCATCCTCGGGCGCGAAGCTTATGCGCAGCTGAATTGCGGACTCGACGACACGCCGCAATTGGGCGCCGGCAAGATTCCCTTTTTGTGTATCGATCTGATCGGCGGCTCGAACATCGCCGGCTCCAACATCATGGTCGGCGGCCAGGGCGGCCAACTGGATTTTCTGACTGCCGAAGGCTACGCCAAGCTCGGCCTTCCCGCGGATCAGCTACCCGGGGTGACCGGCGTGAATACCGATCTGGGCATCGCCTTCCATCCGGCCAGCGCCTTGCTGCGTGGCATCCTCAGCAAAACCAATCTCGCGACCCGCAACGCAACCAACGGCTGCATCATTCCGGCCCGCTCGGAAAACGACACCGACAACAATCCCCACAACCCCATGTACGGCGTCGCCAAGGCCGGCGCTGCCGGCGAGCTGGTGGCGCTCATCGGTTCCGACAACACGAACTCGGGCGGCAATTCGGACGTGCCTGTGTCTATGTTCGATCCGACGATCCGGCCGACCAAGGTCAACAGCCGCCTCGACTCAGTGGGTCTGGTCGATACCGGCCGATTGCTGTCGGTACTGAACAACAATCAGGCCGACGCGGTGCGCACGCATGAGGCGATCGAAGCCATCAGCAGACTCAAAGCGGTACAGCTCAACGAACAGCAGGCGGTTCAGGAGCTGGTGACCTGCGGTTACATCCGCGCTGCCGACACCGTCGCGCGCTTCGGCGATGTGACGCAACTGGATCCCAACGCCGATCCTCTCCTCAACCCAAACGCGCCCAACGCCGACCCGATGCCGATCTTCACTGCGGCGGAACTCACGAACCCCGAGTTCGCCAAGACCGCAGCGGTGATGAAAACCGTCATCAACGGCTGGGCCGGCGCGGGCACCATCGAGTTTGGGGGTTACGACTATCACGGCAGCACGCGCGCGGAGACGGACGGTCTGGACTTCACCGCCGGCCAATACATCGGCGCGGCGCTGGAATACGCTGCCCGATTGGGTAAACCGCTGATGATCTACGTGCTCAGCGACGGCTCCGTGGCGCCAGACGTCAATGTGGTCGAAGACGACGGCAATGGTGTCGGCAAATTCCCCTGGATTGCGGACAACGCGCAGACGTCGGCGACATTCTTTCTGGTCTACAATCCGAACGGAAGGCCGGTGCCGCGCCGCCCCACCGCGCAGCAGATAGGCTACTTCCGTCCGACGGGAAACATCGAGACCACCTCGAGCCCGTTCGCCAACAACGTCACGCAGCTCGCGGAAATGGTAGTGCTGAACTACATGGCGCTGCACGGCGAAGAAGGTCTGTTCGCCAACGTCCTGCCGAACGCCGGACTGGTCGCGGGCAACCAGTTCGATCCTTATATCGCGTTCAATCAGATCGTGTAGCTCTCTCCGCCGTCCATACTACTCGCACCGGCTGGTGGTAGTCGTCTTCTCGGGCGCGGCCGTAGAGAAGAACCTTTCCTTGTCCCCCTCCTCTCGCAGAAGGGGATGGGGGAGGTAAAACCGCGATAACCGTGTTAACCGGCCTTCGCATCGCACCTCGTCATCCCGGAAGGCGCGAATCTGCCGAATCATCATCATGGCCCTGAGCGGACAGGTGAATACGGAGAAGTTTGGCGATATCCTCGTCGTCTTCGCGTACAACAGGATTTCGCCGGAGCTGAACGATTTCGTGATACTCACGTGAGAATTGCGTTATCTTCCGTTTAGATTCGTCGCACCGCAGCGCGTATCAGGGCTCAAGCTGTATGAGGGGCTGGACAGACAAAATGAATCACCGCGTAGACAATCTGCTGACGAGCGAGCAGCGACTATGGGACAGTCTGATGGACATGGCCCGGTACGGGGCGACCCCCAAGGGCGGCAATTGTCGGCTTGCGCTGAGCGATGAAGACCGACAGGGGCGCGACGCATTCGTGGGGTGGTGCAAAGCGGCGGGCTGCGCTGTGACCGTGGATTCGCTGGGGAACATCTTCGCGCGGCGGTCGGGGCAAGATCCGAACCGCGCCCCTGTTGCCGCCGGCAGCCATCTCGACACCCAACCGCACGGCGGCAAGTTCGATGGGGTCTACGGCGTGCTCGCCGGCCTCGAGATCGTACGCACGCTGAACGATCACGACATCCGGACCGAAGCGCCCATCGAAGTGGTGGTCTGGACCAACGAAGAAGGCTCGCGTTTTGCGCCGTCGATGATGGCCTCGGGCGTGTTTGCCGGCGCGTACAAAACGGATCTCATACTCGGCGTCGCCGACCGTGAGGGGATCACAGTCGGCGCAGAACTAAAGCGCATCGGTTATGCGGGCAATGAGCGCTGCGGTGATCATCCTATCGGCACGATGTTCGAGGCGCACATCGAACAGGGCCCGATTCTCGAAGCCGAAGGCAAGACCATCGGCGTGGTCACAGGCGTTCAGGGCGTGGCCTGGTTCGACATCACCGTGACCGGCCAGGACACGCATGCGGGCTCGACGCCCATGGACCGGCGCTACGACGCATTGCTCGGCGCCGCGCGCATGATCGACGCCGTGAACGCGATTGCCCTGTCACATCAGCCCAGCGGGCGCGCAACGGTCGGCGAAATGGGAGTGTCGCCCAACTCTCGCAACACCGTGCCGGGCGAGGTGTACTTCACGGTGGATATGCGAGACCCGCTGGCCGCAACCATGACCGCAATGGAAAAGGAAATGGAACAGCGCTGCGAGGCAATCGCCGCTGGCGAAGGGCTGAAAGCAAGAGTCGACAAAGTATCGTATACGCCACCCGTCGTGTTCGACGACGATTGCATCACGGCGGTACGCAAGGCTTGCGAGCAACTCGATCTGCCTCACCGCGACATGCTGTCGGGTGCAGGCCACGACGCCTGCTACGTCTCCCGCGTGGCGCCGACCAGTATGATCTTCGTGCCCTGCGAAGCCGGCCTCAGCCACAACGAAGAAGAGAACGCCACGCCGCAGGACCTCGCAGCGGGTTGCAACGTGCTGTTGCACGCCATGCTCGCGCGCGCCGGCGTCGCTAACTGAGGAAAATGCCAACCACGATCCGCGAGGCCGCCCCCGACGATGCCTTGGCGGTTTCGGAATGTGTGCAGGCGGCCTACGCCCTGTACGTCCCGCGTATGGGCAAAAAGCCCGCGCCGATGCTGGCAGACTACGCAGAGTTGATCGAACGCGGACACGTGCATGTGCTGTGCGATGAACAGGGCGTCGCAGGAATTATCGTGGCGTTTCCAAAAGGCGAGTATCTGTTTGTCGAAAACGTGGCTGTCGCGCAGCAGCGTCAGGACGAAGGGCTCGGCAAACAGCTCATGATGTTTGCCGAGACCCAGGCACGAAGACTCGGGCTCGCGGGCATCGAGCTCTACACCCATATCAAGATGACCGAAAATCTGGTGTTTTACCCACGCATCGGCTATGCCGAGACACACCGCGTACGCGAGGATGGCTACGACCGCGTTTACTTTCGCAAGGTTCTGGAATAAACGTTGGAATTCCCCGGCGACAAGATTCTGCTCGTGGCCATGCCGCTGATTGGCGACGCGCTGCTGGCCACGCCCCTGCTGCGGTCCCTGCGTCGGGCGCGGCCGCAGGCGACAATCGACGCGCTGGTTTACCACGGACACGAGACCATCCTCGAAGGCAACCCGGACCTGACCGACGTGCTGACCGTGAGCCCACGGCCCCGTTTTGCGGAATATCGGGCGATTGTGCGGCGCATATTTCGCCGCTACGATCTGGCCATCTCCATTTCCGATTCGGACCGCAAGATGGCTTACGCCGTGCTCGCCGGCCGCAAGAGAATCTCGATCGTGCCACCGCCACGCTGGCAGGACGCGTGGAAAAGATACATGACGCACGCCTGGACCGAGTACGATAAGGACACGCACACGGTATTGCAGAACCTGCGTTTGGCCGATCTCATCGGCGTCGAGCGTTGTTACGAGCTGGTCGCGCCGCGCTCGGAAATGGCAGGGCAAACCCTCGACCGGCTGCTGCCGTTCGCCTGGCGCGAACAGGACTTTGCAGTGCTGCATCCCGCGCCACGCTGGGTATATAAACGCTGGACCGCGGACGGCTGGGAACAACTCGCCCGGCATCTTGCCGCCAAGGGGCTGCCGATCGTTTTGAGCCGCGGCGGCGACGCCGAAGAGGTCGACTACGTCAATGCGCTGAGCGCGAACATGCCTGATGCCGTTGTCGATCTGGAACACACGTTGAGCTTCAGCGAAGTCGCCACGCTCATCTCGCGGTGCAGGGTGTTTATCGGCGCGGACACGGCGGTAACGCACATCGCCGCGGCTACTGGCGCGCCTACCATCGCCCTGTTCGGCCCGACAAGACCGACCCTGTGGGCGCCGTGGCCGGTCGATTATGCCCAGGACAAACCGCCGTTCGCAAACAAGGGCACACAGCGCATCAACAACGTCACGCTGGTGCAAGGCAGCGGACATTGCGTGCCCTGTGGCAACGAGGGCTGCGACCGGCACAAGCAAAGCCGCAGCCGTTGTCTGGAGGAGCTGCACAGCGCGGCCGTTATTCAGGCGGTGGACGCAACACTGAACTGCGTCGTGCCGATTCGAGCGGTGCAGTCGGTCAATTGGACGATGCGGGATTGAGTTATGCAATCTGCATTCGCTCATCAGGTGAGTAGATCTTCGCTCAGGATTGAGATGCCATCGACGAACGCATCTTCGATGCTGCCGAGCGGTTGCATGTGTCCAGCGACGCACCGAATACGTTGACTGATTCCATTTTATTTTACATGGCCATAGTTGTTTTCGACGTACTCCCGTCTCGATAGGCGTGTTGCCACTCCAATCTGTCGCAAATCCCGCCGCCACCTCCGCCGCGACTTTCAGGTCACCCTGTTATCATAGCGGACTAACCTTCGGCGCCACGGGTTTCGTTGCTACCGGGCTGAACAGGATAATCACATAAGGGGGACTGAACATGAATCACGTCGTTCTAGCTGTTGCGCTCGTCATTGCCGGCGTCGTCCTGCGCTTCAT
>JBPCXK010000562.1:0-4363 GCA_051008635.1 Gammaproteobacteria bacterium | reverse complement strand
ACAATTCCGAGCAACCAGAATTTGCCAAGAACCATCACCGTTCGTTGAGACCGGAATTACTCGTGCTGGTAGGTATCTGCACCCACCTTGGCTGTTCGCCAACCTTCCGTCCCGAGGCCGCTCCGGCTGATCTGGGCAGTGAATGGAAGGGCGGGTTCTTTTGCCCCTGCCATGGATCGCGTTTCGATCTTTCCGGACGCGTATACAAAAGCGTGCCCGCGCCGGCGAATCTGGTGGTGCCCCCGTACCAGTTTCTCAGTAACACACGACTGTTGATCGGCGAGGAGGAGACCGCCTGATGACCCGCTTGATGGGCTGGATAGATGAGCGCTTCCCTCTCACGAAGCTGTGGACGGAACACGCAGCCGGTTACTACGCGCCGAAAAATTTCAATTTTTGGTACTACTTCGGGTCGCTGGCGATGTTCGTGCTGGTGATTCAGGTCGTCACCGGCATCTTCCTGACCATGCACTACAAGCCCGACGCCGGGGCGGCGTTTGCATCGGTCGAGCACATCATGCGCGATGTCAACTGGGGCTGGCTGATCCGCTACATGCATTCGACCGGGGCGTCGGCGTTTTTTATCGTGGTTTACCTGCACATGTTCCGGGCGTTTCTGTACGGGTCATACAAGTCGCCTCGTGAGTTGTTGTGGGTGTTCGGTATGTTCTTGTACGTTTGCCTGATGGCCGAGGCCTTCATGGGCTACCTGCTGCCGTGGGGACAGATGTCGTTCTGGGGCGCGCAGGTCATCGTCAATCTGTTCGGTACCATCAATACCGGGCTCGCCGAGTGGATTCGCGGCGATTACGTGGTGTCAGATGCCACGCTGACCCGCTTTTTCGCCTTGCATGTAGCTGCTATACCACTGGTGCTCGTGGGGCTGGCTGTTATCCACATCATGGCGCTCCACGAGGTCGGTTCGAACAACCCCGACGGCGTGGAGATCAAAAAGAGAAAGAACGCCGAGGGCATTCCGGTGGACGGGATTCCTTTTCATCCGTACTACACGGTCAAGGACATGGTCGGTACGGTCTTGTTCCTGTTTTTCTTCGCGATCGTTATTTTCTCCGTGCCCGAGATGGGCGGCTATTTTCTCGAACACGCCAATTTTCAGCCGGCCGATCCCTTGAAGACGCCCGAGCACATCGCACCGGTGTGGTATTTCACGCCCTTCTACAGCGTGTTGCGTGCGATTCCGCATCCGCTGATCGGCGTGCTCGCCATGGGCGCAGCGGTAGTCGTGCTGTTTTTCATGCCCTGGATCGACCGCAACCCGATCAAGTCGGTGCGATATCGCAGCAGCCTGTTCCGTATCAATCTGCTCGTGTTTGCGATCACCTTCATCGTTCTGGGCGTCTACGGCACGATGCCCGCCACGCCGGTGCGTGGCGAGATAGCGGCGCGCTTGAGCGAAATCTACTTTTTGTTCTTCTTCGTGCTGTGGTTCTACAGCAAACCGCGATCCGCGGGTGTGACGTTCATATGGTCGGTGTTCTGGTTGGCGGTGCTCGCGCTCATCGACTTCGTGCGTTTTAACGAAAACGTCGCGACCGAGACGTACGCTGGCTGGTTCGCCCCGGCAGTTTACCTGCTTGCGATGCTGGTGCTGCCACTCGTAACCAGCTGGAATAGCGAGAGGCCGGTGCCAGAAGGGGTGCGGGCTTGATACGCTGGACAAAAGTGCTCATCGCCTGCCTCATCGTGTTCTCGCCCGCGGCCTGGGCTGCGAGCGGCGACGTTCATCTCGACAAAGCGAACGTCAACATAAACGACAGGCTTTCGCTGCAGCGCGGCGCAAAGTACTTTGTTAACTACTGTCTGAGCTGTCACTCGGCGGCGTTCATGCGCTACAACCGTATGGGCAGGGACCTGGGTCTGAGCGACGACGATGTTGCCGCCAACCTGATCTTCACCAGCGCCAAGGTGGGAGACCTGATGACGGTCACCATGCGGCCTGATGACTCCCGCGAGTGGCTGCTGGCGCCGGCGCCGGACTTGAGCGTCGTCGCGCGCGCACGGGGCGTCGATTGGCTCTATACTTACCTGCGCTCCTTTTACGTCGACGAGTCACGCCCGTTTGGCGTGAACAACGTCGTGTTCGAGAATGTGTCGATGCCGCACGTCTTGTGGGAGCTGCAGGGTTGGCAGACGCTGCGACACGAAGAACAACAACACAGTGAAGAAGGCGGACACGACGCGCACGCCGGCCCGACGCTCGAGCTGACGCGGCCGGGTAAGCTCGCGCCGAAAGAATATGATCGCCTAGTACGCGATCTGGTCAATTTCCTTGCCTATCTCGCTGAGCCGGCCCAGCTGCAGCGCCAGAAGCTGGGGTTTTGGGTCTTGCTGTTTCTTGTTTTCCTGTTTGTGCTGACGTATTTGATGAAAAAGGAATACTGGAAGGACGTTCACTAGCCGTGTCCAACCGGCGTGTTTCTGACCAGGACCTGGAGACGACCATGGCTTTGGTCGCGAACCGAAGATCAGTGATGACGCTGTTCTCTGATCCAGTTTGCGCCCAAAGCCACCGCACGCGTCTGGTGCTGGCGGAAAAGGACATCACCGTCGATATCGTCAGCATCGACCCTAATCACAGACCCGAGGATCTGTCCGACCTCAATCCCTATAACTCCGTGCCAACATTGGTCGATCGTGACCTCGTGCTCTACGATGCGCAAGTCATCATGGAATATCTGGACGAGCGTTTTCCGCATCCACCGCTGATGCCGGTGGATCCCGTATCGCGCGCCAAGGCCCGCCTCGCGTTGTATCGTATCCAGCGAGACTGGTTCGATCTGATTCCCAAGGTAGAGTCGCACGGAGAGAAGACCGCCGAGCAAGCCCGCAAGGTGTTTCGCGAAAGCATGTTATCGTCGGTGGAGGTTTTTCGTGCGATGCCTTTTTTCCTCAGCGAGGAGATGAGCCTTATCGATTGCAGTATCGCGCCGATCCTGTGGCGTCTGCCGTCCTGGGGCATTGAGCTACCTGCACAGGCCAAGCCGATTCTCAAATACGCCGACCGGATGTTTGCCCGTTCGGCGTTTCAGCAAAGCCTGACCGAGCCGGAGATCGAGCTGCGGGTCTAGCCCGCATTTCTCACCACGATGACGGCGCTGGCTTGATCCTTGAATCGACAGCGCATTTTTTCTTCTCGGCAATACGACCTGTATTCCTCGTTTCAGAAAATGCGTTGTGAAATCAAATCTCTGCGCGATCATCTCGCCCCGTGGCGAGAAATGCGGGCCTAGAGTCGTGTCGCGCGCGGCGTACAACTGTAGTTTCTGGTCTCTAGTTTCCGGAGACTGGAATGTGTAGACTCGGTAGCGTCCCGCCGGACGGCGAACGACATGGATAAGGAATGACCTCCAGCCGACCGTACCTGATCAGAGCGATGTACCAATGGATAGTAGACAACGGCATGACGCCGTATCTGCTGGTGGATTGCTCCAGCGCCGCGGTGCGCGTGCCAAAGCAGTTCGAGGAAAATGGCCGTATCGTGCTCAACATCGGTCCGATGGCCGTCAGTGGCCTCACCCTGGGCAATGATGAAGTGAGCTTCAGCGCCCGTTTCGACGGGCGGGCCATGAACGTGCTCGTTCCCGTTCCTCACATCATGGCGATCTACACCCGGGAGAACGGGCAAGGCATGATGTTCGGCGACGAGGAGCAACCGCCGCCCGAGCCGGAATCGAGGTCGCGCCCGCAGCTCAAGGTCGTCAAGTAACACGCGTGAGCTGACCCCCGCATGATCGAGATCGTGCGCGATGACATCACCGGGCTTGAAGTCGACGCCATCGTCAACGCAGCCAATGCGTCTCTACTGGGCGGCGGTGGGGTAGACGGCGCCATCCATCGCGCAGCCGGCCCCCGCTTGCTGGCATTCAACAAAAACCTCGGCGGCTGCCCCACCGGCGAGGCGCGCATCTCACCCGGCTTCGACCTTCCCGCTCAATGGGTGATCAGCACCGTCGGACCGGTGTGGCGCGGCGGTGATCGGGGCGAGCCTGCGTTGCTCGAGTCCTGTTACCGCAGCAGTTTCGTGCTCGCGCTCGAGAACTCGGTAACTAGCATCGCGTTTCCGGCCATCAGTACGGGCGTCTACGGCTATCCCAAGGATGGGGCGGCCGCGATCGCCGTCAGTGTGATGGGTGAATTCGACGAGCGCTTCGGGCGGATCGTTGCGTGCTGCTTTAGTGAAGGCGACCAAGCGCTTTATGTCCAGATGCTCGATGAGGTCTGCAAAAAGAGCGGACCTACTTGACAAACCTTGCGCGCCTATCCTACTGGCTGCCCGGATTGCGCGGGGCCCCGCCGCGATAGTGCGCGCGCAAGCCGCGAAACCCAGCACCACCCCAGAAAC
>JBPCXK010000561.1:0-3393 GCA_051008635.1 Gammaproteobacteria bacterium | reverse complement strand
GGATTTGCCCGGACGACAACGAAAGCAAGCCCATGATGATCCGCGCCACGGTCGATTTGCCGCAGCCGCTCTCGCCGACCAGACACAGGGCCTCGCCGCGCTCGATTGCGAGGTCCACGCCGTTTATGGCCTTCACGCTGCTGCGCTTGCGCACCAACCGCCCGCGCTCGAATTGCAACTCCTCCAACAGGCCGACCGAGAGCGCGAATTCCTTGTAGAGGTTTTCTACGCTGACGAGCGTGTTGTTTACTTTCACTCCGTCAACCCAGCCGCCAGTCGGAGCGCTTTCTTTTCCTGCTCGGAATAGTCATCCCAGTGTTTGTCTTGCAACGCGCCTTGCAGGGAATACAGGTAGTAGCAGACCGGCAGGTGCCTGCCCGGATGTCGCACGGAGAGTTTCTGGTACGCTTTGGCGGCGCCGATCATTTCAAGATCGTACCTGGAGTGAATACCGATCTCGTTCAGCCGTTTCTCCACGGCTTTACCAATGTTTTTCAGCTCACCAAGTCCGGATTTCTTCATCGCCCCTGCTCCTCCATTTTCTCGCGCACGACGTGACACGCGACCAGGCCATTGTCGAGCACAGTCTGCGCTGGCACTTCGCGCAGACAAATGCCCTTCGCCCACTCGCAGCGCGGGTTGAACGCGCAACCCTCAGGGATGCCCCGCAACGCCGGCATCACACCGGGGATCTGATTCAGACGGCTGCCGGGTGTGGTCCGCTGCGGCAACGCCCTAAGCAACCCGCGAGTGTAAGGATGATGCGGTTCGCGGATGAGCTCGCGCGTCGGCCCCTGTTCCACTACCCTGCCCGCATACATCACGACCGCACGCTGCGTGACCTGCGACAAGACGCCGAGGTCATGCGTAATCAGAATCAAGCCCACATCGCTGTGCTCGCACAGCTCGAGCAGCAAGTCCATGATCTCCGCCTGAATCGTTACGTCCAGCGCGGTTGTAGGCTCGTCGGCGATGATCAGCGACGGGTTGGTCAGCAGCGCGATGGCAATGACCACGCGTTGCCGCATGCCACCCGACAGCTCGTGAGGATATTGATCGAAGCGGGTCGCAGGCGAGGGAATGTGTACCTGCGCGAGCTTTTCGACCGCGATGTCCCGCGCCTCGTTCTTGCCGATGTCGCGATGTGCGAGCAGGCTCTCCACCATTTGCGTGCCGATCGTCAGCACCGGATTCAGCGTGACCATTGGGTCCTGGAAGATCATGCTGATGCGGTTGCCGCGGATGTCGCGCATTTGCTGCGGGGTGAGCCGCGTGAGGTCACGGCCTTCAAAGATCACTTGCCCGCCGGTGATGTAGCCGGGTTTACTGATCAGGTTGATAATCGCGAATGCCGCAACCGATTTGCCGGCCCCGCTCTCGCCCAGGATGCCCAGCCGCTCGCCTCGGTCGACGCTGAAACTCACGCCGCGCAGTGCGCGCAGATCGCCCGTGCGCACGGCGAAATTCACTTCCAGGTTTTTGACCTCGAGCAACGGCATGATCAGTCTTTATAGAGTTTTGGATTCAGCGCGTCGCGCAGCCAGTCGCCCAACAGGTTCATCACCAACACCAGCACCACCAGCACAACGGCCGGAATGAGCGTGATCCACCAGATGCCGCTCATGATAAATTCGAACCCGGCGTCGATCAGAGAGCCCAGTGATGGACGGTTCACAGGCATACCCAACCCGAGAAACGATAACGACGCCTCGCTGATAATGGCGTTGGCGATCTGCACGGTAGAAATCACCAGAATCGGCGACAGCGTGTTTGGTAAGATGTGCGTGAACATGATGCGTCGCGGCTTGAGGCCTATCACGCGCACCGCGTCGACATATTCTTTTTTCTTCTCGGCCAGCACCGACGCTCGCACCGTGCGCGCGTACTGCGGCCATTCCGCTATGCCGATCACCAGAATAAGCATCAGCACCGCGAGCCGCTCGTAGAGCTCAGTGCCGAATATGCCCTGAAACACGGCGAGAAAAATGACCGCCACCATCAACGTCGAGAAAGACAACTGAATGTCCGCTGCCCGCATCAGAAAGCTGTCCATACGGCCGCCCGTGTAGCCCGCGATCAAGCCGATACTCACACCGAGAAATGCCTGCAACAACACCGCGAATATCCCGATCGTGAGTGAGATCCGCGTGCCATACAAAATGGTGCTGAGCAAATCCCGCCCCTGTGCGTCCGTGCCCAACAGAAAACGTTGCTCGCCGCCCTCCACCCACGCCGGCGGGATTTCGGAATCCATGAGGTCGATCTGCGTGGCGTCGTACGGATCGTAAGGCGCGATCAACGGCGCCGAAAAACTGGCGATGACTATCACGCACAACACACAGAAACTCGCAGTGGCAATCTTGTCACGGCGAAAGCTGTAGTAAAACGCCGAATCTCTGAAGCGCTGCCAGCGCGTCGCAGGCAAGGTCTGCGCGTGCATGAATCAGTCGCCTGGCCGCGCCAGCCGCACGGTCGGATTCACCAGCCCGTAGATCAGATCGACGATGGTGTTGGTGATCACGAATATCAGGCCGACCACAATCAGAAACGCAATAATGAGGGGCGTGTCGACGCGAGTGATCGCCTCGAGAAACAAAAACCCCATGCCGGGCCACTGAAACACGGTCTCGGTGAGGATCGTATATGCGATCAACGTGCCGATCTGCACGCCGCCGACGGTGATAACCGGCAGCAAGGTGTTCTTGAGCGCGTGCAAATACCAGATGCGCCGTTGCGACAATCCCTTGGCCCAGGCGAACTTGACGTACTCTGACTGCAGCACTTCCATCATCTCCGCGCGAATAAGGCGGATGAACAGCGGCAGCATGATGGACGACAACGCGATGCACGGGAGTATGAGGTGCACGAGCCCGTCGCGTGTCAGAAATCCGGTGCTCCAACCGTAAATCTGCACGGTCTGGCCGCGCCCGAATGAAGGCATCCAGCCGAGCCCGACGGAGAAAATATAGATCAGCATGATCGCGGTCACAAACACGGGTATGGAAATCCCGACGATGCTCGCGCCCATCGCGAAGCGCGAAAACCAGTGTTTGGGATTGATTGCGGCGAACACGCCGATAGGCACGGAGAACGTGATGATAAGGATAGTCGCGCCGAACACGAGCTCCAGCGTCGCCGGCAGCTTGTCGAGGATCACGTCTACGGCCGGGCGCTTGAAAAAGTACGAGCGCCCGAGATCGCCCTGTACCGCTTTTTTGAGAAAACGCCAGTACTGAACCAGGAATGGATCGTTGAGACCCATGCGCTCGCGCAGGATCTGACGCTGTTTCTCGGAAACGGACTGACCGAGCATTTCGCGCAGCGGGTCGCCGAGGTTGTCCTGTATGGAGAACGCGAGCAGGCTGATCACGAACATCACGACAATGGCTTGCC
>JBPCXK010000560.1:0-12136 GCA_051008635.1 Gammaproteobacteria bacterium | reverse complement strand
CCCTTGGGCGTGGCCGCGATGCGCACATCGTTGGTCGCATTAATTTGCTGATGCGCGCAGCCCGAAACCACGACCGCAGCGGCGAATGCCGCTACCCACCTGAAGCTGTTCATCATCCAATCCATCGCACAGAGCGCTCGGCTTACTGACAGTAGTTGATGACGTCGCCAACGATGACGACATCCTTATCGATGTTGGCGCCCGGGCTCGTGTAAGTCGTGTTGCCGACGTTCACGTTGCAGCCGCTCCGATCGAGACCCTGAAAACCGCCGCTGCCGAACTGATCGTCCAGCTCTGCGTTGATCTCTTCCTCGGCCACCAAGGCCCTGAGGCGGACGTTTGTGATCTTGTTCGCAATGTGATTGGGCAGATGGCTCTTGGGATGATTAATCTCCTGAGCCAGGCCAATGGATTGCGCGCCGACACTCAAAACGAGCGCTGTCGACGCCAACCAGGTCAATAATTTCATGTTGCACCCCATAAAGTTTGCTTGTTGACTTATCGACGCTCAGTTGCCGACGCTGCCGATGTTGACGTCATTACTGATGCGAAACGGGCCCACGCCGACAGAGAAGGCGGCGAGATCGCCGGTTCTGACGTTGATGTTCGCGCCGCCGACTGATGCGTTCTTGACAGCGCCGACGCGAAACCTGGAGTACTGACCCACGCCTATCGCCGCGCTGGCGATGTTGCCGGTGCTGACGTTGATATTGGCGCCGACGCCGACCGCGCTGTTTACTACGCTACCCACCGCCATGTCCGCGTACACTCCGGCGCCCACTGCCGCGCTCACGATGTTCCTCGTGTCGACATTGATATTGACAGGACCACCAACGGAGCTGTTCTTCACGGCGCCGACGTCGAGCTCGCTGACGGCGCCCGCGCCAATCGCCACACCAACAACGTTGTCTGTGCTGACGTCGATGTTCAGATGGCCTGCGACGTTGCTGCCGGAAACCGAACCCACGTTAACCTCGCTCCTGACGCCCGCACCAATGACCGCGCTGATCACGTTGTCGGTGTCGACATCGATATCCACACCGCCACCGACATTGCTGCCTTTCACGGAGCCGACATTGGCCTGGCTGTCGGCGCCTGCGCCGATCACGGCGCTGATCACGTTGTCGGTGCGCACGTCGATGCGCGCGCGGCCGCCGATGTTGCTGCCGGCGACCGAACCCACATTGACCTCGCTGTTCACGCCTGCACCAATGGCGGCGCTGATCACGTTGTCGATGTTGGCATCGATATCCACATCACCGCGGACATTGCTGCCCTTGACGGAGCCGAGGTTGGCCTGGCCGCGCGCACCCGCGCCGATAGCAACGCTGATGACATTGTCGGTATTGACGCCGACGCTCACGTCGCCGCGGACGTTGCTGTCGGATACGGAGCCGACTGCGATTTCACTGCCCGTCGCGCCGCCTATGGCCGCACTGACGACGTTCTCCACCTGCACATCGATATCGGCGCCCCTGCCCAGCCTGCTGTCCGCACACAGATGGCCGGCCAGCGGCAGGCAGATCGATGCAAGCAACAGGCTCGCGGTACGCGTTGAATATTTCATTGATCTATCCTTGATATCCATGCAATCTGCCGTGGGCGGCGCAGGCGTGCTACCAGTTCCCGACGTTGATCCGGCCGTTTCGCGAAACGTGGACGCGGGGCCTTTTATCAACGGCGGCAACCGATAAATCGCCGTTACCGTCGGCCGATAGCTCGGCTTCCATTGCAAGGCCACCGAAGCTCGCCCTGCCGTTGCTCTTCACGCGCGCCTTGATGACGTCAACGTCGCCGCCCGCGATCGCGACAGCTGCATTGCCCGCTACCTCCAGCTCCAGTTCCCCTGTTACCGAGGCAACGTACACATCGCCAGAACGGCGCACATGAAGCTCGGTGTGAGTCACCTCGCCCACGCGAACGTGACCGGATGTATCGAGTGTGAGCGGACCGCGTACATCGCCGATGGTTGCGTCGCCCTTGAAGTTCCTGAAATCCAGTGCTGCGCCGGGCGCAACGGTAATCTCCAGACTCAACTTTCCCCGTACCTTCCTGCCGCTCACAACGACGACACCGTTACCCTGCGCGACAACCGTTTCGCCATTGATGGTGACCACGCTCTTGCTTGCGCCATCGCCCGCGCCAACAGTGATCACAGAGACATCTCCAACCGATGTGCTGCTGCTCTTCTCTTGACGCAGCGTCAGCGTGCTTCCTTCAACACGCGCGGTAATCGCGCCGGCCAGCTCCTGCGGCCCGGCGAGACGGACGGTGACGCCATCTTGTTGTCTCACCTTGACTTCGACATCCGCTCGCAGACTTTCGAGGCGCAGCGCGTCAGCATCGTATTCAGCCGTACCGATTTCCAGCTCTCTTGCGTCCGCCGCGTTACATAGCACAAGCGTGTATAGAACAATGTAAAGAGCGCTCAAAGACCGCAATCCGTCAAAGAATTCGGCGTCAGTCCTTAAGCGCCACGGACGATATCCATGATAATAAAGCTCGGTCATCTCGATTTACCCTGCCGTAGATTGACAAAAATATTTTGCGTTGATCCGCTGGCCGCGGGCATGTTGCCCGCGGCTTCCTGGATGCGTTGCGCTGTACCACATCAATCAATGCTGCCCATGCTGACTTTGCTCTTGTTGCCCGAGCCGATGGCCGCGCTGATCACGCTGTCGGCTTCGACAGCAATGTTGACGTCACCGCCAACCTTCGAGCCTTTCACTGCACCGATGTTGACTTCGCTGCTATTACCGGCGCCGATCGCCGCGCTGATCACCTCGTCGAGCTGGACGGATATGGCGACGTCGCCGCCGACCTTCGAGTCTTTCATCGCGCCGATATAGACTTCACTCTTGTTGTCAGAGCCGATAGCGGCGCTGACGACGTTGTCCACCTCTACGCCGATCGAGACATCGCCGCCCACTTGACTACCTGAGATCGAGCCCATAGCGATCTCACTGCTGTTGTCCGAACCAATCGCCGCGCTGATCACATTCTCAGTCTCGACAACGATATCGACGTCGCCGCCGATCTTGGACTGAGCACCAGCCTGGCCAACGGCCAGTAACAATGGGAGCCCAAACAAGGTGCACAGGCTTTTGCAAATTTTCATGAGAAATCTCCGAAATTAGTGAGTCGTCAAAAAAGGCCTGCTGGCGTCGATATCAAGAACGAGTAAACGCTTACCGCTTTGTCCCGACACGTCACTGGCCATGCGTTTTTTCGAGTAACACTCCGCTCGAAATCTTAAAAGTCGTTACCCCGTCAACCCGCGCGTGGCCTACATCCGGCGCACGAAGATGAAATCGCCGCCTTGGTGGCCGGCTTTGCGAATGTCGGCGTACTCAGGCGTCTGATCCGCCTCCAGGACCACACGCCGGCGCAGCTCGGTAAACAGGCGGCTGCCCTCCATCACGCCCCGGTTCTCTGCGAGCACGCGCAGTAGCGCGTCCGCGAACACCGAGTGGTCGCCCCCACCCGAATCCAGGACCGGCTCCAAACCGCCCGACGCCAGCACAGTGCGCGAGCGCTTGCCCGCGAGCCGCTCGATCAGCGCCGCTCGCCCATTCAGCTCGGCACGGCCGGCGCGAGTCAGCGTGCCCGAGTAACACGAATCTGCGACGACCATGACGTGGCGCGCCGACATGCCGTGCAATGCGTCGGTCACGTCCGCGGTCGAAATCCAGTTCGCCGTGTTGTGTGTTTCAGCATCGACGGGCAGCCAGTAGCCACGGCCAGTGGTCTCGTCCATGTAGCCGTGGCCGGCGTAGTAAATGAGCAGGTTGTCGTCCTCTGACAGAGACGTGCGCAGTTGCGACAGCGCCCTGGCGAGGGCGTATCGCGAAGTATCGAACAAGGTGGTGACGTTGAACCCATACTGGTCACGCAGCAGGTCCGCGACGGCCAGCGCATCCGTTACCGCGGTCTCCAGACGAGGAAAATTCTCATAGCCGTTGTTGCCGACTACCAGCGCATGAAAATTGCCGAACTCGACGCCGCGAAAAAGCGCGGGGGCAATGGGTGGAGCCTGAACGGTGGAGGCCGCATCGCGCACGGGCCGCGCAGCCTTGCTCAGCAGGGACTGCCTGCGGCGCTGGAACTCCGGGTCCGGGATCAGCCCGGCGTCGCGCAACCCCTCAATAACTCTCATCTGCGCCGCGACCTGCTCCTGATCGCCCGCATGCGCGCGGTCGCCCGGCCCGGCGTTTTCGCCGCCCGTGCGCCGCATCGCCTCAGGAGCATACAACTGATACACGCCAGGAAACGCCGCCGGGTCCGTCGATTGCGCCCCGCTCCCAATACCCGCCAGGGCCGTGCACGCGCACGACATTGCCAGAAGGGAGAACAATCCGTTCGCAACGGCCCTGCGGATATGCCTGGCCGCCGCCGTCGTTTGCCCGTTCAAGTCCATTTGCATGTGCCTCGTCCCTAATAGCCGGTCAGATACTTTCTAGCGCGCCCAACCGTCCTGGTTGGCCGTGGAGGCGCAGAGTGTCGGATCGGACGAAAACGGGCAATGGAAAACCCTTTTTTGCTCTTTTTGGGCGTCGCGAGGAGTGCGGGGCTCCCCCGTGGCACCCGCGTAACGGTGACTACAGTGTAGTCAGCCAGGTGGAATCGCCAATCGGGATGGGTAGAGGGAGCAGGAAACAGGTTATAGTGTTGCAGACGCTACCCGGCGCCTGCTGGGCATCTTTCCCTCAAAACCTGGAAAGCCCTTCTGCGGCGCGGACATACGCGTGTTTGCACAATTGAACGGCCTCTCCTGGACATGTTTCCGGCACGGCCAGGAGTAAGTAGTTCACCCGGTGCTGACTCTGTCAGCGCCAGCGCCTGCTCGGGTCGGTTAGGCGCAGGGGTGAAGCGGGACCCAGCTAGCGGGTCGCGGCTTCATCTGCGACCCGTGACGAGTCGCCAACGGCGGCTCGCAGTACCAACTTCGGGCTTTGGAAAGGAGTCCTATGAGGCAGCTCTTCGAGCTGGCGCGATCGTTTGTAGACGTCGCCGGCGAACTGGTTGTCTTTGTCGCACTGGCGTGCCTGGTCTGGGCCCTGGCTCGGCTAGGGAGGCCAGCCCCCTCGAAAGACACGGAAAACGATGAGTAGTTATCCGTGGTTGAGAACCTGCGGCGGGGCCTTTGTAGGTCCCGCCGCAGCACATCACAGACGGCGAAAGGAAAAGTCGGACCAGATCAAAACCCCTAGCTAGCTGCCGCTGTTCGTCGCCCAGCTCTGTATCAGCGGCCAAATGATGCGAAACGGGACACCCGCCAGTTTCTTTTTGATCTGCACCCATTGTTCCGGGGTCATGCGGTCCACGTCGTCCACCTGGCTCTTGTAGACATCCCATATCGCCTGAATTTCCTCTTCCTTGGGCGCGCGGGTGCGCCCTGCGCCACCGCCGACACCACGCGCGCGCCGCAAGTCTGCATACGCTGCGCTCGTCATCCCGCACAGGGTCTGCATCATGGTGAGCGGCGCATCGTTGTCCAGCAGTTCATCGATCGCAACCTGGTGCTGCTCGCTGCTGCGCACATGTTCGATGGCGCGCCACAGACAGTCACGGTCGATGATGTTGCGCTTGAGCAGCGGTGACGGCAGGTTCGCCATCTGGGCAATATGGACGAAGGTGAAGTCCCGGATAGCCTCGATATCGTCGCGCCTGAAGCCGAGCTCATCGAGCATCTCGATGTCGCCTTCGCGCAGGCACTCCAGCGCATAGCGCAGGATTGCGAAGTTGAGCTCCGACTCTCTTGACGATCTCACGCCGTTCTCCAGATCAAACCTGAGATCCGCCGCTGACAAAGCTTGCGGCGTGTCTTGATGAGTCGTAGCGCGAGCTTGAACTCGTCATCCGCCATCGCTGTCAACGCGTTGCTCGTAAACTCCTGCAGCGATACGGGGCCGCCAACGCAGTCCGCCACCAGGGCTTCCGCCCGGGCCGCGTCCCCCGCGGCGAGCGCTTGCAGCGCGGGCCGCACACGCGCTTTTTCCGGAAGCAGCCGTTCCACAATCCCGGCACTATCGGCGCGCCACTGATCGCACAAGGCGCAAATGAACCACCACGCCGATGCTCTTTTCGACTCCGCGGCCGTGCGTGCCTGCTCACCGGCAAGCAACGGCGCAAGCGGCAGATCGACAACATAGCCCGCACCGCCATCGACCGACAGGACACACTGCGCGATGTCGTGTTTGCGCGCAAACTGCCGCGCCAGCGAGTACATCAGTTCGCCAGGAGTTCTGGTTCGCCCGGACAAATCTGCTTGCGCATCGGCGACAACAGTCAGGACTTTCGAATCTTCAGCCCCGGCTTGCGCAGTGGCCCCGCGCGTCTCGCGCCCCAGCGGATGCGAACGCGGCGCCGCAGAGCCCAGCTCATGACCGCCTTCCAGCAAGCGATCGAGGTCGAGGCGAACCCGTGACACGCTGTCGTCGCACATGTCAGCCAGATAGGCGACCAACTCATTCTCGACCGGCTCGAGCAGCCAGCTGCTGGTGTCATATTGCGCGAGACAATTGTGGAACCACGCCCGCGCCTCGTCCGCTGATGCGGTCTCGTCTCTCGCTTCCAGCAGAGTCGCAATGGCGGCGTCGAGCCTGCGGATGCGGTTGATCTGCGGGCGCCCCAAACCGTTTCTCAAGGCCTTCGGAACGAGCGGAAACAGTACGTTCACCGCGTACTCCATGGGCGTCACCAGGGCCTGGCTCAGTTCGTAACCCTGCTGTTTGAGCGCGCCCACCAGTTGGCGTTGAGACAGGCGTTCGCCCGTTTGCGCCTCCAGCATTGCCTTCAGCTCGCAGATTGCCCGCGCCCTGTCGATGAATATCAGACTGCCGCGCGCGTCGTTCTCGATGAGGTGCGCGGTCGTCATTTCCGCTTCCGAGACCCACGGGACGAACAGGCAATTGACGCGGCCGTAGTCCTCGTCCTCGGTCTGTGCGTACAGATTTTGGAGCACCTGCAAACGCGTGTTGCAGGCCTTGGCCATGTACGGCCTGGACGTCTCCGTCGGCCGACGCGTGATGGTCAAGGCGGTGTCCAGACCTTTTTTCGCGCGGATAGCGGTATAGATCTCGTTATAGGCCGCGTTGCGTTCGCAGCGCGGATTGTGATCGTACGGCCGGATATTCGTCACCCGCACGACCATCGGCGTGGGCTCGTGCGGGTCATTCGATTTGATGGCTGTCGTCCCGCCACCACGTTCCGCTTGTCTGGCTGTGCGGCTCATTGCGGCGGACGGGCGCATGGGCCCGGCCACCTGGACCGGCAGCGAGCTGCGCGGCACGCGATCCGCGACTGGCTGGGCGAATTGTTCGGACTACCACACACTGCCGACCGATACACGGGTTTACGCCGGATCCTCGGGGCAGCGAACAGAGCCGTTGCAACACTTGGCGGCGCCACGGCGGGTACCCCATGACCCTGTAAAGAGTATTGACAATGTGTACAATAATCGACTGTTGCACAAGCGCGCAAGGCCCGGGTCGTGCCACAAAACGTGGAAACGCCAGACTACGCCGTGAACGTCACGGAGAAGCACGAAGCCCTCCCGAGCAAATCCAGGCTGCTTTGGTATGAAACCGGTATCGTCCTGGGCCAGGGCGGCTTCGGCATCACCTACCTCTGCCACGACAACAACCTCGACAAGCTCGTCGCAATCAAGGAATACTTCCCGATCGATCTTGCCACGCGCGACGACAAATCCCTTTTTCTGTCCGTCCCGCGAACAACGGCAGGCGCCTACCAGGCCGGGCTCAAACGTTTCATCAGCGAGGCGCGCACGCTCAGTCTCTTCAAGCACCCCAACATCGTGGGCGTCAGCAATGTATTCCAACGCAACAACACCGCCTACATGGTCATGGACTATGAGGAGGGCGAGTCGCTGGATTACCTGTTCGAGAATAAGCACCTCAAAACCGAAAAGCAGCTACTGGACATCGTGCTACCGATCCTGGATGGCCTGCGAGTAGTTCACGAGGCGGGATTTGTTCACCGCGACATAAAGCCCTCCAACATATACGTCAGAAAAGATGGATCGCCGGTGTTGCTGGATTTTGGCTCGGCGCGGCAGACGGCGCATGACCGGCAGTCAACAAAAACAACGACGCGCTTTGTAACACCGGCCTACGCGCCGTTCGAGCAGTACGACAGCGCCGGTGGCAAACAGGGGCCGTGGACCGACATTTACTCTCTGGGAGCCACGCTGTATCTCATCGTCACGGGCACCAAACCCGTCGAGGCCCTGACAAGAGCGATTGCGGTCGCGCAGCACGGAGACGATCCCTATCAGCCAGCCGCACAAGTCGCGAGTCGCGGTTACAGCGCGAGTTTTCTGACCGCCATTGATCTTGCAATGATGTTCTACCCGGGTAGCCGTCCGCAAAGTGCTGACGCGTGGTCACGGATGCTCAGCGGCGAGACCCCGTTGCCTGCTGTCGCAGGGAGGAGGAAAAGCGTCTTCATGCAGGTGGCGAAAAGGCTCGGCGGTGCATACAGCGAGGCGCGGCGCAAACCCACGTCGTCAGGCAGCACATCACATCAGAACGCCTTTCCTCCGTCCGCTCCAGCCCCGGCGCCCGACAAAACGGCCACGGCCACGCCGCACCCGGTGAGCAGCGCCGCGGACCCGCAGCGAGCAAGCCGAAAAGTTCTCGTCGCCGCGACCGTGCCCGCGCTGGTGACGCTGACATGGTTTGTGCTCACCTACGGGCTGCCAACGGAATCCGGCCTCGAGCAAGCGGAGAACGAGCTTGCGGTTACGCCGGCGGACTTCACGACCGAGCCTCAGGATCGAGCCAGAGGCGTAGAAAGCAGCGCAGTGGCCGCTTTTCAGCAGACCACGACCGATACTAAGGACGCCGACACACAACAGGACACCGCAAACGAAGAGTTGAGTGCCGCCGAGCAACTCCTGGCGGAGGACCGCCTGGCGGAGGCAAAAGGCCGCCTGCAGTCCGCCGAACGTCTGGAGCCCGACAACGTCAACCTTGCCAGACTACGCGCCGAGCTTGCGACGCGCGAACAGAAACTCAAAGTCACCAGCCTGCTCGCGGATGCCGAGCGCCGGCTGGCCTCCGGGCAGCTCGCCGAGCCGGTGCAGGACAGCGCGCTGGCGATCTACCGGCAAATTCTCGCCATCGAGCCTGGCAACGCTGTCGCGCATGCCGGGCTGCAAACCATTGTTGACCGCTATGTGGAGCTCGCCGACCGGTTCCTGAGAACCGACCAGTTGGACCAGGCCGAACAGGCCGTACGTATGATCGAGAGCATCGCGACGGACAATGTCGAAGCATCGCAACTCCGTCAGCGGATCCGCGCGCAGGCGCGAACGATTGAGCTTGCCGGCCTGCTGTCTGATGCCGATGAAAAATTCGGCGCCGCTGAGCTCACGCAACCGGCCGGCGACAATGCGCTGGCCATGTATCGGCAGGTACTGGCAAAAGATCCACAAAACGCAGCCGCACAGCGCGGCGTGCAGAACGTGATTCGCCACTATCTGGACGCGGCCAACGACCTGCTCGCAGCCGCGCAAACCGCGCGCGCCGAAGCGCAATTGACCATAGTCGAGAAAATCGACTCCAGTAATCCGGAAGCAGAGGCATTGCGCGCCCGTATCGAGGCGATCGCACAAAAGCAGGCCGAGCAAAAGCGGGCGGCGGCACGGGAACAAACTGCCCGCGAGACACGGGAGAAGCAACGACAGCGCGAGAACGCCGCCGCGGCAGGGGGCGTCGACCAGTCCGATGCGGAGCGTGTGAACGGGATCATCGAAGAGTTCAAGCTCGCCTTCGAGCAGCGCGACATCGAGCGCCTGCAAAGCGTGGCGCATCTGTCCCCCGAGCGGCGCCGGTTCATCGAAGATCTGTTTTCCAGGCACAAAGCCATTCGGGTGTCGATCTCAGAGCTCTCGGTGGAACGCCGCGGTTCCGCCTCGGCGAGGATCACGATCGAGAGATTGATTACCAATGAGGGAGATGCCGTCATACCCGCACCGGCCTGGAAGCAGGCCAGACTGGCAACGGTCAAGAAGGGCGACTACTGGCAGAAACTCACCTGGTAAAGCGGCAATTCACTGCTGTAAAAGGCCCTGGACAGGCCAACAGCACCCAGCCGCCAGGTCACTTTGCGTGACTCAAATCGCGGCTCTTGTCACGTTTTTGGTCAGTTAAACCGCGGCTCTTGTCACACCGTCGTTCAGCACGACAGCGTAAGCTCACCTTACAACTTTCCCCACTGTGAACAAGGACGATGAGCAGAGCAGTCTTGCGCCGTTGTTGCGCCTTCATTCTGAGTGTCTCGTTGATGTATCTGCCTTTGGCCCAGGCGCAAACCCCGACAGGCGATTTCGTCGCGCCCTCGGTTTCGCACATGCCGAGCGCCACCGCGCTCCATGCGAGTAAGCCGACCGTGTTTCAGGCGCTGGTAACAGACAACGACGCAGTAGCGTCTGTCGTATTGTTTTATCGCCAGCAAGGCGCACAAAGCTATGAGCGAATGGACATGAGCAGGATCGGCGCCACGGACATGTACAAAGCCACACTGCCGATGGAAACCATCGTCGAGCCCGGGCTCGAGTACTACTTTCAGGCGACCGACAGGGCCGGCAACATGCTGTTGCGCGGATCGTCATTCTCCCCGCTGGCGGTGAGCGTAGTAGATGACACGCCGGCGACAGCGGTGGCCGCGAGCGAACAGCCCGGGGCAAAGCCGGCATCGGCCACAAAGCCCGGCGGCATGGGCGCAATGAAATGGGTGCTGATCGGGCTGGGCGTGGCCGCGATCGGCGGAATTGCCGTTGCCGCAGGTGGCGGCGGAGGTGGGGGTGGCGGTGGCGGTGGCGCTCAGGACTCCTCGTTGGTCGTGACGGGACCGATCCCGCAATAGCTGCCCCTCAACAAGGGCCCCGGACGCGACAAAAGACAACAGCGGTTGGCGCCACCCATCGGTCGGCACGCGAATCGACACCCCGGGGTTAACCGGCGCGGCAATACGGAACAGATATCATGGACGACATAAAAACACTGGGAAAGATCCCCTGCATAGCGATACTGGCGCTTGGCTTAGTGACCGCCTGTAGTCAAGGCGGCGCGACGTTCGAAGGCGGAGATGATCAAAAGCTCGGCACACGAGCGCCGTCGGCAATCGGCACCAGCGCTTTGGCCGACAGCTCTCTGTTACGCGTGTTTCTTGATGTCAACCGGGAGCGCCGTCCCGCGACTTTCAATGGCGCCGTGGTCGAGACCACGGTTACCAATCTGCCGGCGGGCGCCAACACGATCACCATCGTGTTTGAGTATCAATCGCCGGAATTCGGCAACGTGACGCTGGCCACGGCTACGCAGACGCTGAACCTTCAACCCGGTCAGAACACGCTGGCGTTTGACGAACAGGACTATCAATTCCCGGACGACGACGGCGATGGCTCGACGAACCTCGCCGAGATCAGGAACAACACCGATCCCGGTGATCCGGATGACCTGCTCAGACAATGGGCCGCGGGAACTGCCGTATCAAACCCGATCAGCGAGTTACGCACACCGAGCCTGGTTGTTAACGCGAGCGGCAGCGGTCTTACGGTTTGGAGCCAGCTTGAATCCGGGACTAACAACATCTGGGCCAATCGCTTCTCGCCCGACACCGGCTGGGGCATCCCCATGCGCATTGCGACTGACGCAACCTTCCCCGAGGTGTCTATCGACGCTAATGGCAACGGTATTGCGATCTGGCAGCAAGGCAGCTTCCCGGCGCTCATCATCATGGCCAGACGCTTCGAACCGGCCTCGGGTTGGGGCGCCAGTGATCGCCTGGATCTCCAGTCTTCCGGACCATCCGACAACGCGAGGTTGGCGATAAACGCGAGTGGGGTTGCTGTGGCTATCTGGGAGGAGACAGACGGCACCGGGACAACGAGCGTCTGGGCCAACCGGTTCGATCGAACAACGTGGGTTGGAGCCACACTGATCGGCAACGACGCCGAACTCCCCGAAGTCGCGGTAGATGCCAGCGGAAACGCAATGGCTATCTGGCGCCGGAACGGGAATCTATGGGCCAGTCGTTACATCGCCGACACCGGCTGGGACTCACCCGTGCTGATCAGAGGACATGATGGCTTCATTCAGGACAATTTCGA
>JBPCXK010000559.1:0-10058 GCA_051008635.1 Gammaproteobacteria bacterium | reverse complement strand
CCCTTACAACAGCGCCCTCAGGAAACTAATCGAGGCGGCATGATCGTTCCGTTTTCACCCCCACCAGGCGGTCCGAATTTTTGTGGATTCGCATCGTCAATCGTGCCTTTAACAAAGCCTGCAACGGCGCGAGCCGTGACTGTCGGTATGTTCCCGTCACGCCACCCATTGCGCCGGATAAACTCCCGGTTCGGAACAACCCAGGCGATGTAGACCTGATACTGGTCTTCACCAACCTGCACGGCCACAGGGCCACTGACAGGCTCGGGGAAGCTGATCCCGCACCGCTGCGGCCATCGCGGTTGCAATGACTTCATAACCCGCTGCCAGAGGATGACCGTCCGTATCCTGGGGATAAAGAGCGGGCGCGCTCAGCGCAGCTTCCTGCAAAGGCTCCACTACATCGACATACCGCGCGTAGCCGCGAGTAGTATCCATTCGCGCCTCATTCGGGTGTCCTTGCATCAGCAAACCAACGATGGCCCCATAGCCCGCGAATGGCCGCGATGCCTTGTCCGCCGTGCTCTCGGGCCTTTTGGGTCTCTTCTCCGGACATGCCGCCGAGCGCGAACGCGGGCATCGCGGCGGTCTCGCTCAACTGCAGGAAACCACCCCATCCCAACGTCGGAACACCGCGGTGGTCAGGAGTCGAATCTACGGGGCCAGCGACGATGAAATCTGCGCTGATGCCGTTGGCATGAGCGACCTCGTGCTCGTCGTGGCACGATGCGGCGACCCACAAATCTTCCGGGAGCGGCCTGTTAGTGCAGCCCCATAGGCGTGCGCTCGTCAGGTGGACGCCTTTCGCGCCGATGCGTTCAACCCATTCGGGTTCGCCGTTGATCAGCATAGCTACATCATGCGCGCGACAACGCGCAAGGGCTTCGCGGGCAAGTTCGATGTATGAATCCTTATCGAGCGTTTTGGCGCGAAGCTGAACGAGTCGAACGCCTCTTTCCAGCGCACGTTCGAGTTGCGACAGGAACGAGGGCCAGTCATGGCCGGGCTCCGGTGTAATCAAATACTCGCTGGGGAGCTTGAGCGCGTTGACAATACCCTTGTTGGCCCGCGGAAACGCGTCGCTGTTGATATTCGCCCTGGCGACCCATTGCAACGGTTGACCCTCGCGTCCCATCGGCTCGCCGCGAAACGCGTGTATCTCCCACACGTCGAGCAACACGCGTTTGTCCGCGTAGCGATGACGAATCCGTATCAGAGGCGAGAAGCCCTGCGGCCGAATCCCGAGTTCTTCCTCGAACTCCCTTCGCAAAGCCTGCCTGACCGTTTCTCCGGCTTCCACCTTGCCGCCGGGGAACTCCCATTTACCCCCCTGATGCAGATGATCCGGTCGCTTGGCAATCAACACCTTGCCGTCGTTGACGATTACGCCCACCGCGACGTGGACATAGTCAACTGCGGTATTCGGCATTGATCTTGACGTAGTCGTACGACAGATCGCAGGTCCACAACCCGGCCTCAGCAACACCGCGGCCTAGTTCCACGCGAATGGTGATCTCCGGTTGCGCCATTACGCGCTGTCCGGCGGCTTCGGTGTATTCCTCCGCCAGGCTTCCGTCTCGCACGATGCAGACATCGTCGAGCGAAATCGTAACGCGCGCGATATCGAAGTCCTGCACGTCTGCGCGGCCTACTGCCGCGAGGATGCGTCCCAGGTTGGGGTCGCTTGCAAAAAACGCCGTCTTGACGAGGGGTGAGTGGGCGATGGTTTCCGCCACGCTGCGCGCCTCAGCGGCGCTTGCGGCAGTCTGCACTTTAATACGGATGAATTTGGTCGCGCCTTCGCCGTCGCGGACAATGGCTTCAGCCAGGAACTGCATCACTTCGATAAGCGCAGCGCGAAACGCGGCCTGATCCGGCGATGTTGCGAGATCCGCTCCCGCCTGGCCGGTTGCGATCAGCACACAGGCGTCGTTGGTCGAGGTATCGCCGTCGACCGAAATCATGTTGAACGAACGCGCAACCGCCTCGTTCAGCATATCACGCAGCAAATCCGCCGGCGCGGCGGCATCGGTGGCGACGAAAGCCAACATGGTCGCCATGTCGGGCTTGATCATGCCGGAACCCTTGGCGATTCCGGTTATAACGACTGACTCGCCGTCAACGCTTGTTCGCCCCGAAATTCCTTTGGGCATGGTGTCCGTCGTCATGATGGCCTCGGCCGCCGCTTGCCACGCAGTACTAGACAGGTTCTCGGTCAAGCTCGGCAAAGCTGCGGATACCTTGTCCACGGGTAGCCGTTCGCTGATGACACCGGTCGAGAATGGCAGTACCTCGATGGCCGCGCACCTGGCGAGTTGGGCTACAGCTTCGCAGCACGCCCGCGCATCCTCTATGCCTTGCTTGCCGAGACCTGCGTTGGCGTTGCCGGAGTTGATCAGAAGATAACGCGGCCGGCTCGTGTTGAGGTGCCGTTGTGAGACAACGACGGGTGCGGCCTTGAACGCATTGCGCGTGAAGACTGCCGTGGTCTGGCTGCCGGGCGCGAGCTCCAGCAGCGCAAGATCGGTACGGTCGGCATACTTGATGCCTGCGGCCGCGGTTGCCAGGCGAATACCGCCTACGGATTGGAGATTACGACAAGGTTTGAGGTTGACGGGCATGGTAACTCAGATTTTTGTGGGAGCGGCTTCAGTGGGTGTCGTAAAAGTCCACAACGGCAGCGGTCTGTTGGTGCTTAGCGAAAAAGAAGCCCAAATTGCAATGGTCTCTCAGGGCGTGCCCGTTGGGCTTCGCTGCGCTCAGCACCAACCTACGTCTGCAGTGGAGTTTAACGACACCCCCTTCAGCCGCGATTGACACGTATCAAAACAACGTATCCGCGACTGAAGCCGCTCCAGTTCGGCCGCGGGGTGGGTTGTGGGAGCGTCGTGGATGACAGAGGAGTCGGAACCGCGTTTCGCGACACCCCCGAAGCCGCCCCCATCTGCCCTACGTCAGCTTGCCGTGACAATGCTTGAACTTCTTGCCCGAGTCGCACCAGCAGGGCTCATTGCGGCCAATCTTGCGGTCTGTGCGTCGAAACGGTTGCTGCTGAGGGGCTTCTCCGTCGGCGTCGCCAGTATCCGGGTGCAAGGCATCGGCAGCCTGTGCGTGCTCGAACTGCATCTCCTGTTCGCGGCTCTGTTTTTCTTCCATCTCCCGCAGCTCGTCTTCTGACTGCACCTTGACGCGAGTCAGCAGTGATACGACGTCGTGCCGTATGCGCGTCAGCATTTGCTGAAACATGTCGAACGCCTCGCGCTTGTACTCCTGCTTGGGATTTTTCTGCGCGTAACCCCGCAAGCCGATGCCTTGGCGCAGATAGTCCATTGCCGCGAGGTGCTCCTTCCAATGCCCGTCCAGAATCTGCAGCATCACGTCTTTTTCAAAACGACGCATCATGTCGTTGCCAACGGTCTTTTCTTTGTCCCGGTATTGGCGCCCGATATCGACCTGGATTCGCTCGCGCACCGTCTCTTCGTGCAGTGAATCGTCTTCGTCGAGAGACTTTTGCACATTCATCTTCAGAGCAAACTCGCGCTCGAGTGCGTCTGTCAGGCCGTCCACGTCCCACTGCTCATCCAGACTGCCGGGTGGGATGTGCTCACTGATCGTGGACTCGACAACGTCGCTCAGAATCGCGTCGATGGTCTCGGAGATATCGTCCGTCTCCATCAGCTCGTTGCGCTGCTGATAGATGACCTTGCGCTGGTCGTTGGCCACGTCGTCGTATTCCAGGAGGTGTTTGCGGATGTCGAAGTTGTGCGCCTCTACCTTGCGCTGCGCGTTCTCGATCGCCTTGGTGACCCAGGGATGCTCGATGGCCTCGCCCTCTTCCATGCCGAGCTTTTGCATCAGCCCCTTGACGCGATCCGAGGCGAAAATGCGCATCAGGCTATCTTCCAGGGATAAATAGAACCGGCTCGAACCGGGATCACCCTGCCTGCCCGATCGCCCGCGCAACTGGTTGTCGATGCGGCGCGACTCGTGCCGTTCGGTGCCGACGATGTGCAAGCCACTGGCGCCCACAACCAGATCATGGCGTTTTTGCCACTCGTCCCTGACATCCGACTCGTGCGGGTTTTTTGCATCCGCATCCAGCTTGGCCAGCTCGGCGTCCAGGCTGCCGCCGAGCACGATGTCCGTGCCACGACCGGCCATGTTGGTGGCGATGGTTACGGTGCCGGCTTTGCCCGCCTCGGCGATGACGTGCGCTTCGGATTCGTGCTGTTTGGCGTTCAGCACCTGATGCGTGATTTTTTCCTCCTTGAGCAGCCCGGACAAATACTCCGACGTGTCGATCGATGCCGTGCCCACGAGCACGGGCTGGCCTCGCTGCACGCAATCCTTGATGTCGTCGATGATGGCAACGAACTTTTCGCCGATCGTGAGAAAGACCAGGTCGGCCCGGTCCTCCCGAACCATGGGCATGTGGGTTGGGATCACCACGACCTCGAGCCCGTAGATCTGCTGGAACTCGAACGCCTCGGTGTCGGCCGTACCGGTCATGCCGGAGAGCTTGCTGTACAAACGGAAGTAGTTCTGGAACGTGATCGAGGCCAGCGTCTGGTTTTCGTTTTGTATGTTTGCGCCTTCCTTGGCTTCGATGGCCTGGTGCAAACCCTCCGACCAACGTCGGCCGGGCATGGTGCGGCCCGTGAACTCGTCGACAATGATGACTTCGTTGTCCTTGACGATGTAATCGACGTCTTTCTGGTACAGGGCATGCGCACGGAGGGCGGCGTTGAGATGATGCATGAGCGCGATGTTGCGGACGTCGTAGAGGCTCTCGCCCTCCGCCAGTAACTTCGCATCCGCCAGCAGCTCTTCGACACGCTGGTGGCCGTCCTCGGTGAGAAATGCCTGCTTGGTCTTCTCATCGACGCTGAAGTCGCCCGGCCCTTCCTCTTCTTCCTGTTTCGTCAGCTTGGGGATGAGCTTGTTGATCGCGACATAGAGTTCCGAGCTTTCGTCGGTGGGCCCGGATATGATCAACGGCGTGCGCGCCTCGTCGATGAGGATAGAATCGACTTCGTCCACGACCGCAAAGTTCAGGCCGCGTTGCACGCGACCCTCGCCGCTGAACGCCATGTTGTCACGAAGATAGTCGAATCCGAATTCGTTGTTGGTGCCGTAGGTGATATTGGCGCCGTACGCGGCTACCCGCTCCTCGTGATTCAAGCCGTTGACGATGACGCCGACGCTCATGCCGAGAAATTTGTAAATCTTGCCCATCCACTCCGCGTCGCGGCGGGCCAGGTAATCGTTCACGGTGACAACGTGCGCACCCCTGCCTTCCAGCGCGTTGAGATAGATCGCCAGCGTTGCCACCAGCGTCTTGCCCTCGCCGGTGCGCATCTCCGCGATTTTGCCTTCGTGCAGGACGATACCGCCGATGAGCTGCACATCGAAGTGCCGCATATCCAGCGTACGCCGGCCCGCCTCGCGTACCACGGCGAACGCCTCCGGGAGCACGCTGTCCAGGTGTTCCCCGTCTGTCAGCCGTTTTCTGAACTCATCGGTCTTGCCCTGTAAGGCGGCATCGTCGAGACGCTGAAGATCTTCTTCGAGCGCATTGATTCTGTCGACCTGTTTTTGATACTGCTTGATGAGGCGGTCGTTACGAGTGCCGAACACCTTTCTGAGTACGCTGGCAACCATAGGGAAAACGTTGGGGAAATGTTGAGCGGTTACGAACCATCAATGATAGCGCAAAGCCGCCCAGCGCGCGGACAAAGCCGCGAAAGAATGAAATCCGGAGTTATGTGACGGAGGAAGCTGGCGAACGGGCTACCGGCTCAGCCGGAGCCGCGCACGTACTTCATCGGGTCGACGTGCTTGCCGTCCTGTAACACTTCGAAGTGCACATGTACACCGGTCGAGCGCCCGGTGCTGCCCATCTTAGCGATCACCTGGCCTTTCTTGACGGTATCACCTTCCTTGACGAGCAATTCCTCATTATGACCGTATCGGGTCACGTAGCCCTTGCCGTGGTCGATCACGATCAGCTTTCCCCAGGCGCCCCTGCTGCGGGCAACGGCCACCACCCCTGTCGCCACCGCGATGATATTCGAGCCTGGTCTGCCCGCGAAATCCACGCCGCGGTGGAGTTCGGGTTGTCCGGTGAACGGGTCGGTGCGCATGCCGTAGGACGACGAGATCCAGCCTTCGAGGATAGGACGACCTTCGGGATGGATCTCTCTCACCAGGTTACGCGACTGGATCAAGTGCTCCAGCACGCGGAGCTGCTGCTCGCGATCCTCCAACTGAACGGCAAGATCCTCGAGCGCGATGCTGATATCCGGCAGCAGGCCTCTGGATTTGGCATCCAGGTTCAACAGCGGCGCCGGACCGCCCAGAGCGGGGGTAGCACTAAAATCGAACTCCTCGGTCTCCAGCCCGGCCATCTCGACGAGCTTACTGCCGAGCGCATCCAGCCGATTGATGTGAGCCTGTAGATATCCGAGGCGCTGCGTGAGCGCCGTGATGTGCGCGTCGCTTTGTTCGCGTGTGGCAGTCAGCAGCCGGCGCTGTTTGGTCAGTTTTTTCTGCCATTTAGCGATGATCGGCCCGTGACCGTCGCGCAAACCGATCTCGTAGCCTGCCAGGCCAGTCAGGCTGGCTGCCGCGAAGATAGTCACGACAGCAACCGCCAGGACATGCCAGTGACTGACGTTCAGGCGGAAACTTCGCGCCTTACCCTTGGAAGGGCTTGTGACGAGGATGATATTCATGCTCGGTTAGTTTTATTATTGCACTTTGAGAACGCCGCTCTACAAGTCCGATTCGAAGACCATGCGCCCACTAGGCGAATATATCGATCAACGGCTCACAGAGCAAGCGCACCTTTGCGAGCGACTCACGCTGAGCGTACGCAGCCGACTGCCGAGCCCGCTGGCCGAGCATTGCTGGGTCGGAACCTGCGACGGGGAGACGCTGCGCCTGCTCACCGACAGCAGCGCCTGGACCGTGTCACTGCGATATCAGCAACGAGAGATCCTCAAGCAGGTAAACGCAGAGTTTCGCGAAGAGCTGAAAATTCCGCTGAAAAAACTGAGAGTTATCGTAACCACGCCGGAAGTTCCGCCGACCGAAGCCGCCCGACGCCCCCACCGTCGGCCGAGCCCGGGTAACGCCGACAGCCTGGTGTCTGTTGCGCACGGCGTCGCGGACGAAAATTTGCGCGCGGCGCTACTACGCCTCGCCGGACGCAAACGTTAACCAAAAACCGCATGTCGGGTGTTATGGACCGCCGGACTGAAAGGCGGTGAGTACTGCTCAAGGGAAATGTTTTTCTTCTTTGCGCAAGCCACTGACGCGGTTTCGCAGGAGTGGCTTCAGAGCGTGTCGTTAAACTCCATTGCACACGTAGGTTGGTGCTGAGCGCAGCGAAGCCCAACGGGCATTTGCCCTGAGATACCATTGCAAGTTTGCAAGTTGGGCTTCGCTTTCGCTCAGCCCAACCTACGGGTGCCGTCGTGGACTTTGCGACACCCCTCAAGCCGCTATCCTATTGAGATCTTTATCACCTCACCCTGCGGTCCAGGGTGTCTTTCGACGATCACTCAGGTTGCGCCCACGGCCTGTCCGTAAGAAATCGGCGCATTCATCTCTTCGTCCTCGAAGATCACCTCTTCCCACGCCTCGGCGCGGGCTACGAGCGCGCACAACAGGCGGTTGTTGAGCGCATGGCCGGATTTGAAGCCCTGAAACGCACCGATGAGGCTGTGGCCGAGCAGATAGAGATCGCCGATGGCGTCCAGAATCTTGTGTTTGACGAATTCGTCCTGATAACGCAGGCCATCTTCGTTCAACACGCGGTAGTCGTCCATCACCACTGCGTTGTCCAGGCTGCCGCCGAGAATGAGCTGCCGCTCGCGCAAGGCTTCGAAATCCCGCATAAAACCGAAGGTCCGCGCGCGGCTGACCTCTTTGACAAACGAGGTTGTCGAAAAATCGAGCTCGGCGTGCTGGCTGTCTTCACTGAAGACCGGATGATCGAAGTCGATGGTGAAACCGACCTTGAAACCGTCGAAGGGGTCGAAACGCGCCCACTTGTCGCCGTCATCAACGTGCACTGACTCTTTGATGCGGATGAAGCGTTTGGGCGCGTTCTGCTCGGCAATACCGGCAGACTGCACCAGAAACACAAATGGGCCCGCGCTGCCGTCCATAATCGGCACTTCCGCGGCGCTCAGATCCACGTAGGCGTTGTCGACGCCCAGCCCGGCAAGCGCCGACAGCAAATGCTCAATGGTGGAAATACGCGCGTCGCCCTTGACCAGCGTGGTGCACCAGCCGGTGTCACCCACGTTTCGTGGGTTGGCCTTGATATCGACAGGAGGGTCCAGGTCGATGCGACGAAACACGACGCCGGTATCGACCGGAGCAGGTCTCAGGGTGAGATAGATCTTTTCGCCAGTGTGCAGGCCAACGCCGGTGGCCCTGATGGTGTTTTTCAGCGTTCGCTGTTTGATCAATTCGTTTGGTCCGCAGGTTTATTCTTGATGCCCCGCTCCGCACGCAAGGGGAGGGAGCGAAAGCAGCGCACCTCCTGCGGCCGGCGGGAATTTTTTACAGGCCCCTTAGCTTGTTGCGCAAAAGTAACGTTTTGTTGCGCAACCAAAACGCGGCAATTATGTCACATTGACAAAGTTTTGCATCATTTTTTATGCGTCTGATCGGCAAAATGCCGGTTTTTTGATCAATCTGGCGTAACTTTCACCCCCTTCTCGTGCTGGCGGAGACCCTGGCCGAGCCGTCAATCCGCCTGTTTACGCAGGAATGCCGGGATATCGAGGTAATCGAGGTCATATCCGCCGCCGGTGCCGTAGGCCGCGCCATCGGTACCGGTCCGCATCACCGTAGGCCGCTCGAGCTTCTGATAATTCACCTCGGTTTCCGCCGCCGCTTCTTTTTCGATCAGCTTCACCTGTGGCTTCTCGGGCACTTTAGTGCGTTTGAGCTGACTTTCCAGACCAGTGGCAACTAACGTGACGCGGAGTTCCTCGCCCATGTCGGGATCGATTACAGTGCCGACAACCACGGTCGCATCGTCGGAGGCAAAGGTCTTGATGGTATTACCCACCTCCTCGAACTCACCGATCGACATATCCATACCGGCCGTCACGTTGACCAGTATGCCATGGGCGCCCGCGATGTTGATATCCTCGAGCAAGGGGCTGAACACCGCGGCTTCGGCCGCCTGCCGCGACCGCTCCTCACCCTTGGCCACGCCCGTGCCCATCATCGCCATGCCCATCTCGGACATCACCGTGCGCACGTCCGCAAAGTCGACGTTGATCAGGCCCGGGCAGGTAATGAGCTCGGCGATACCCTGAACCGCTCCCAACAACACATCGTTGGCGGCCCTGAAGGCATCCAGCAACGTTACACCTTTGCCGAGGACCGTGAGCAGCTTTTCGTTCGGAATCGTGATGAGAGAGTCGACGTTACCCGCCAGCTCCTCGATACCCATGGCGGCGACCTGCATACGTTTGGCGCCCTCAAACGGAAACGGTTTGGTGACCACGGCGACGGTCAGAATACCAAGCTCACGCGCGATCTCCGCCACCACAGGCGCCGCACCCGTGCCGGTGCCGCCGCCCATGCCGCAGGTAATGAACAGCATATCGGCCCCGGAGATGACCTCCTGCACGCGCTCGCGGTCCTCGAGCGCCGCTTGCCGACCGACAAGCGGATCGGCGCCCGCTCCGAGCCCCTTGGTGATGTTGCTGCCAAGCTGCAAAGCGGTCTTGGCATTGACGTTCTTGAGCGCCTGCGAATCGGTATTCGCGGCAACGAAGTCGACGCCCTCGATGCTGGCCTTGATCATGTGCTCGACGGCATTACCACCACCGCCGCCGACGCCGATCACCTTGATAACTGCACTCTGACTGTATGTATCCATCAACTCAAACATATCGTTCTCCTCTACCCGCTCAAGTTCAAAGACATCTCACCCTCGAGCCCTCCGTGCTCGCACAAAAGATCCAAATCAAAAATTCCCGTGAAACCAACTCTTCATGCGTTGAAATATCGAACTGAAACCCGTATCC
>JBPCXK010000558.1:0-8856 GCA_051008635.1 Gammaproteobacteria bacterium | reverse complement strand
GTCTGCCTTTTCGAATATAGACTAAAACTCAGTCGTCGGCGAGTATGCGCGCAAACACGCGCAGCGCATTACCGCCCATGCGCATCAGCGCGGTACGGTGACGAAAGTGTAACGGTGTTGAAGCGCTTCTCGATGTGCGGCGGCAGGAAGACAGGAATCAGAATAATTCCCAGCGCTAGAAAAACGCCTGTGGCCCACAGCGCCCTGGTAACTGCCGCACGCACGAGAGCGCCGCCATCAGCTCAAATATACTTGACCTCCAGAATCTCAAACTCCTTTTCCCCTCCCGGCGCGGCCACCGTCGCCACATCGCCCTCCTCCTTGCCAATGAGCGCGCGCGCAATGGGAGAATTCACCGAGATACGCCCTGCTTTGATGTCCGCTTCGTCGTCGCCGACGATCTGATACGTGACTTCGGTGCTGCTGCTTTCCTCGAACAGCTCGACGGTTGCCCCGAACACGACCTTGCCGTTGGCATTGAGACTGGCGACGTCAATGATCTGCGCGTTGCCGAGTTTGGATTCGATATCTGTGATTCGCGCCTCGATAAAACCCTGTTGTTCGCGCGCAGCATGATACTCCGCGTTTTCGCGCAGATCGCCGTGCGCCCTCGCCTCGGCTATAGCCTGGATGACGCGCGGGCGATCCTCGCTCTTGAGCTTGCGCAGTTCCTCACGCAACTTTTCTGCACCCTTCACGGTGAGGGGCACTTTGTCGTTCATCAGCTCGTCTCCGGTATGGGCGGGCACTCGCCTGGATGGTAAACGGTAAAAGCAGAGTCTACTTCAGACCCAGCACGTCTTGCATGTCGAACAAACCGCATGGCTTGTCAGCAAGCCATTTCGCCGCGCGCATCGCCCCGCGCGCGAAGGTCATGCGGCTGGACGCCTTGTGCGTGATTTCGACCCGCTCGCCAGCCGCCCCGAACAACACCGTGTGCTCGCCGACGATATCGCCGGCGCGGATGGTCTCGAAGCCGATGGTCTTGCGATCACGCTCTCCGGTATTGCCCTGGCGGCCGTACACCGCGCACTCGTCCAGATCTCGCCCCAGCGCCGCCGCCAGCACTTCGCCCATTTTGAGGGCGGTGCCTGAGGGCGCGTCCACCTTGTGGCGGTGATGGGCCTCGATAACTTCGACATCGACATCGTCGCCGAGCACTCGCGCGGCCGTATCGAGCAGCTTTAGACAAAGATTCAAACCGACGCTCATGTTCGGCGCCAGTACGACTGCAATGTCGCGGGCGGCGGCCTCGATTTGCTCACGCTGCGCAGCGGAAAAACCCGTAGTGCCAATCACCATGCGTTTGCCTTGCTCCCGACAGATGTCGAGCGTCGCCAGCGCAGGCCCGGGGCGCGTGAAATCGATGGCCACGTCGTATGCATCGCCGAGCGCCGCCAGGCTCGCGAGAATCGGCACACCCGCTTTGCCCACGCCCGCAACCTCGCCGGCATCCGCGCCGATGAGAGACGAGTCGGGGTGCTCCACGGCCGCGCCGAGCGTAATTGCCCCATCGAGGTTTGCCGCCTCGATCAGGGCCCTGCCCATGCGTCCGGCGGCACCGTTGATTGCGACTTTGATCATCTAGTCGGACCAGAACTTGAGGTCATCGAAAAACTTTTTCACGCCGCCCAGCCAGTTCTCGGTTCGTGGGCTATGGCGCACGCCGCCGCTTTTCAGTGTGTTGTCGAATTCCTGCAGCAGCTCTTTTTGTTTCTTGTTGAGCTTTACCGGTGTTTCCACGACGACCTGACAAACCATATCCCCCACTGCCCCGCCGCGCACGGACTTGACGCCTTTGCCTCGCAAACGGAAGAGTTTGCCGGTCTGAGTCTCAAGGGGAACCTTGAGACTGACGCGACCGTCCAGGGTCGGGATTTCGAGCTCTCCGCCGAGCGCGGCGCGCGTGAAGCTGATCGGCACCTCGCAGATCAGATTGTTGCCGTCGCGCCCGAACAGCCGATGCGCCTTGACCGTGACCAGCACATACATATCACCTGGCGGACCGCCCTGCACGCCGGCCTCACCCTCGGCGGAAAGCCGGATACGGTCGCCGCTGTCAACACCTGCCGGCACACGCACCGACAGCGTCTTTTGCTCTTCTACCGCGCCGCGGCCGTGACAACTCCCACACGGGGTCTTGATAGTCCTGCCCCTGCCCCGGCACTGCGGGCAGGTTTGTTGAATGGAGAAAAACCCCTGCTGCATCCGCACCTGACCCACGCCGTCGCAGGTGTCACAAGTCTGCGGGCTGGTGCCAGGCCGCGCGCCACTGCCCTTGCAGGTGCTGCATTGCACTTGCGTCGGGATTCGAATCTTGGACTCGGTCCCGAACACGGCCTCCTCGAGCGTGAGCTCGAGGTTGTATTGCAAATCGGCGCCGCGATACGCGCGGCGTCCACTACCGCGGCCACCGCCGCCGAAGATATCGCCGAAGATGTCACCGAAGATGTCACCGAAGCCACTGCCCCCGCCGGCGCCCATGGAGGGATCGACACCGGCGTGGCCGAACTGATCGTAGGCGGAGCGCTTTTGCGAGTTTGACAATACTTCGTAGGCTTCCTTGGCTTCCTTGAAGCTGCGCTCGGCCGCCACATCATCGGGATTACGATCCGGGTGATGCTTCATCGCGAGACGGCGATAGGCCTTTTTCAGCTCGCCGTCGCTGGCGTCTTTCTTCACGCCCAGTACGTCGTAGTAGTCTCTTTTCGCCATTGCCTATCCTGGCTGAGCCTGTTCCCGATCAAAATCCACATGCACAAAAAGTCCGGCACTGCACAAAGGCAGTACCGGACCTGCACTACACCGGAACAAATAGTCTACTTCTTGCCGTCGTCGACTTCCTCGAATTCCGCATCGACGACATCGTCGTTGCTGGTCTCGGCGGCCGCATCTTCTCCGCCACTATCGCTTGACGCCTCAGCCTGTTGCTGTGCATACATTCGCTCGGCCAGCTTGCCAGAGGCTTCGGCGAGCGCCTGTGTCTTGGCCTCGATCGCGTCCTTGTCGTCCCTGTCCATGACCTCCTTGAGATCGGCAATCGCACTTTCGATCTGCTTGCGCTCGTCGTCTTCCACCTTGTCACCCATTTCTTTCAGCGACTTCTCGGTGGCGTGGATCAGGTTGTCGGCCTGATTGCGCGTGCTCACCAGCTCCTGGAATTTCTTGTCCTCCTCGGCGTGAGCTTCGGCGTCTTTGACCATCTTCTCGATCTCGTCGTCCGACAGGCCACTCGAGGCCTTGATGACGATGGACTGTTCCTTGTTCGTGGCCTTGTCCTTGGCGGACACGTTCAAAATGCCGTTGGCGTCGATGTCGAAGGTGACCTCGATCTGGGGCACACCGCGCGGCGCGGGCGGGATGTCGGTGAGATCGAAACGGCCGAGCGACTTGTTCGCGGAGGCCATGTCGCGCTCGCCCTGCAGCACATGCACCGTGACCGCTGTCTGGCTGTCGTCGGCTGTCGAGAACACCTGGTTCGCGTTGGTCGGGATCGTAGTGTTCTTGTCGATCAGCTTGGTCATCACGCCGCCCAGGGTCTCGATGCCCAGAGACAGCGGCGTTACGTCGAGCAGCAGCACGTCCTTGACGTCGCCACCCAACACGCCAGCCTGAATCGCCGCGCCCACGGCCACCGCCTCGTCTGGGTTGACGTCTTTGCGCGGCTCTTTGCCGAAGAAGTCCTGTACCACTTGCTGGACCTTGGGCATACGCGTCTGACCGCCGACCAGAATGATGTCGTTGATGTCGGAGGCCGACAGGCCGGCGTCTTTTAGCGCCGTCTTGCACGGTCCGACGGTACGCTCGATCAGATCCTCGACCAGCGACTCCAGCTTGGCGCGCGTGACCTTGATGTTCATGTGCTTGGGGCCGCTGGCATCAGCGGTCACGTACGGCAGGTTGACCTCTGTTTGCTGACCCGACGACAGCTCGATCTTGGCCTTCTCTGCCGCCTCTTTCAGGCGTTGCATGGCGAGCGGGTCGCCACGCAGATCGATGCCTTGATCCTTCTTGAACTCGTCGGCCAGGTAATCGATCAAACGCAGATCGAAATCTGCACCGCCAAGGAAAGTGTCGCCATTGGTCGACAACACTTCGAACTGATGCTCGTTGTCCACCTCGGCGATCTCGATGATCGAGATATCGAACGTGCCGCCGCCCAGATCGTACACCGCGATCTTGCGGTCACCGCGCTTCTTGTCCATGCCATAGGCCAGCGCCGCGGCGGTCGGCTCGTTGATGATGCGCTTGACATCCAGGCCCGCGATCTTGCCGGCGTCCTTGGTGGCCTGGCGCTGCGAATCGTTAAAGTAAGCCGGCACCGTGATCACGGCCTCGGTGATGTCGTCGCCGAGATACTCCTCGGCGGTCTTTTTCATCTTCATCAGCACGCGCGCCGAAACCTCCGGCGCCGCCATTTTCTTGCCTTGCGCCTCGACCCAGGCATCACCATTGTCGGCCTTGACGATCTTGTAGGGCACCAGCTTGATGTCCTTCTGCACGGCGTCTTCCTGGAAGCGCCGCCCGATCAGGCGCTTGACGGCATAAAGGGTGTTCGTGGGATTGGTCACGGCCTGCCGCTTGGCGGCCTGCCCCACAAGGACTTCGCCGTCTTCGGTGAACGCAACGATCGAAGGCGTGGTCCGATCGCCCTCGCTGTTTTCGATGACCTTGGCATCGCCCCCCTCCATGACGGCCACGCAGGAATTTGTGGTGCCAAGATCGATACCGATAATCTTACCCATGATGTGTCTCCGCTAAATCTGGACAAAAAAGTTTCAATTAGTTCTCAAGATGTGGGCGCTGGCGCCGCTTTCAAGTCTTTTTTACGAATCCTCTTCCGAGTCTGGCGCTTTCGACACAATCACCATGGCCGGGCGCAACAGGCGGTCGTTGAGCAAGTAGCCCTTTTGCATGACGGTTGTTACCGTGTTGGGCTCGAGCTCGCCGCTTTCCTGCAGGGTCATGGCCTGATGATGCTGTGGATCAAAGGGCTCTCCCTGCGGGTCGATCTCCTCGATGTCGAATTTCTCGAGTGCCTGCGTGAGCATCTTCAGCGTGAGCTGCGTGCCCTCGATGAGCTTGTCCGCGCCCACCTCGCTGCCCGCCGAGAGTCCGAGCTCCAGACTGTCCTTCACCGGCAGGAGCTCGCCGGCGAACTTCTCCAGACCATATTTGTGCGCGTTTTCAAGATCACGCGCGGCGCGCTTGCGCAGATTTTCGATCTCGGCCTGCGCGCGCAGCAATTTGTCCCAGTTGTCGCCGGCCTTGGCCTGCGCTTCTTCGAGCGCCTGCCTCAACTGTTCCACGTCCGGCGTTTCCGACTCCGGCGTCTCCGCCTCCCCGACCTCTTCGGGCTGCACTTGTGCTTCGGGTTCCAGGTCGGCCTTGTCTGCGGCCGGCTCTGCTTGCTTCGCCATGATTCGAGATTACCCCCTGAGGAATACTGTCAGTAAGGTGATATGGGACCGGTTTTTCGGGATTCAAGCCCTGCGGAGATACGACCCGCACACACGGGTGAGCCCGCGCTTGATTCGACAGCCCATTTTCCCGCCGCGCGGCGAGATATGCGGGCCAGCCCGGGTCAATCAGCCGCGCGAGTCTTGCAGGGCAGTGCCGAGCAGCTTCGCCGTTACATCGACCACCGGGATGACACGGTCATAGGCCATGCGCGTCGGGCCAACGACGCCCAGCACGCCCATGACCTGCCCATCGACCGAGTACGGCGCGGTGACCAGGCTGCATTCCTCCAACCCGACGTGGCCCGATTCCTGGCCGATAAAGATCTGCACCCCCATGGCTCGCACGCAACGGTCCATGATATGCAGCAAATCCCGCTTATGGTTGAAGGTGTCCAGTAACTGGCGCAACTTGTCGACGCTGAAAAACTCGTCGTAGTCCATGAGCCGGGTTTCGCCCGACATCACGAGCTCGTCCTGCCCTTCCTCGGTATCACTGACTGCCTTCTCGCCGAGCTCTATGGCAGTGAGCATCATGTTGTTGACATCCTCGCGCAAGCGATCGAGCTCGTTGAGCAATTGCAGCCGCATAGCGCCCAGGTCCAGCCCCGCGTAGTTTGCATTGAGATAGTTCGCTGCGGTTTGCAACTCTGCCGGCGTGTAGTCGCGATCGAGATTAATGATCCGGTTTTGTACTTCCTGCTGATTGATTACCAGAATCGCCAGCACCCGCCGGTCGGACAGCGTGAGGAACTCGATCTGACGCAACACCGAATGCTTGGGCCTGGGTACCGTGACCAAACCAACCAACTCGGTCATCACGGACAGCGCACCCGACGCCGACTCCACGAGCCCGGCCGGCTCGAGATCACTCGTCAGCGAGCCCTTGACCTGCTCGACGACGTCCAGGGTGAGCGGTTTCACCTTCAGCAAGGTATCGACGAACAAGCGATATCCCTGATCCGTGGGCACCCGCCCGGCTGAAGTGTGGGGCGCTTCGACAAAACCGAGCTCCTCGAGGTCGGACATGACGTTGCGGATGGTCGCCGGGCTCAGTTCCAGACCACCAATACGCGCCAGCGTACGCGAGCCCACGGGTTGCCCACCCTGGATATAGCTTTCCACCAGCACCTTGAGCAGATGCTGCGCACGTTCATTGAGTTCCTTTTCCTGCCGGACGTTCATGAGGGCATCGCACGCCGCCGTAAATTAGCACTCGGTCAAGTAGAGTGCTAAGAATCATATAGCACACCCCGCCCTGCATGTGTCAACCTTTTGTTAGCCGTCATCAGCGTGATACCTTGACCAAAACCCGGGCTAGAAAGAATGACCGAGTTCAAAGCCATAGGTCTCATCACCAAACCCGACGACACACGGCTCGAAGACACCGTGCGGCTGCTGCTGGAGTATCTGCACAGGCGCGAGCTCGAAGTGGCGATCGACCAGAGCGCAGCGATTCTGCTGCAAGACACCGGACTGGAAACCGTGAGCCGCAAGGAGATCGCCTCACGCTGCGATCTCGCCATAGTAGTGGGCGGCGATGGCACCTTGCTCAACGCAGCGCGCTCGTTGGTCGAGGCCGGCGTGGCCGTGCTCGGCATTAACCGCGGTCGGGTCGGATTTCTCGCCGATATTTCGCCCGCCGCGATGATTCAGCAGCTCGACGAGATACTCGGCGGCAAGTATCGCGAAGACTGTCGCTTCCTGCTGCAGGCGCAAGTCCGGCTCGGCGAAGAAGTCATTACCGAAAAACCCGCGGTCAACGACGTGGTCATCCACAGCCAGGGCATGGCTCGCGTCATCGAAATCGAAACACACATCGACGGGCGCTATCTCAACACCCTGCGCTCGGACGGTTTGATCATCTCCACGCCGACGGGGTCCACGGCCTACGCCCTGTCAGGGGGCGGGCCCATCCTGCACCCCAGCCTCGATGCCATCGTGCTGGTGCCGGTGTGTCCGCACACGCTGAGCTACCGCCCGATCGTGATCGACGCCGGCAGTGAAATCGAGATTCGTCTGCACGCCCACAACAGCGCGCCGGCGCAAATCTCCTTCGACGGGCAGGCGGGCGTCGAGCTTACACCGGACGATCAGATACTCATTGCGCGCAAGGCGCAGCGGCTGCGGTTGATTCAGCCGACTGGCCATGACTACTTCGAGATACTGCGCGCGAAGCTACGGTGGAGTGAGCAGCCGTAGGAAGTCATTGGTCATTTGTCATTGGTTGTCGAACCAGTGAACCAACGACGAATGAGTAATGACCAGCAGGCGCACCCTGACGGATGACTGACGACTCCCGTAGCCTTTATACTTTGGGCAATGCTCACTGACATAAATATCCACAATTTCGCCCTGATCGACGAACTGGATCTCGAGCTTGGCAAGGGAATGTGTGTGCTAACCGGTGAGACCGGGGCTGGCAAGTCGATCGTTGTGGATGCGCTGGGCATGGTCCTCGGCGATCGCGCCGAGAGCACGACCATCCGCCTGGGAGCGAGCCGCGCGGAGATCACGCTGGGGCTCGATGTCAGTCAGCTCGCAGACGTCAAAAGCTGGCTCCAGGAGCACGATCTCGGCCGCGACGACCGTTGCATCCTTCGCCGGGTGATCAACCGCGACGGCCCTTCGAAAGCCTACATCAACGATTCGCCGGCGACAGTGACGGTGTTGAAGTCGCTGGGCGAGATGCTGGTCGATATTCATGGTCAGCACGAACATCAGTCGCTACTGCGGCGCGACGTACAGCGACAGCTGCTCGACAACCATGCCGGCAACGAACGGCGCCTCGCTCAGCTCGCCGCGCTCTACCGAACCTGGCAGGGCGTCAACATGAAGCTGCAGTCGTTGCTTGCTAACAGTGGCGACCATCAGTCGCGCGCGGATTTGTTACGCTTCCAGATTCAGGAACTCGAGACACTGGCTTTGCGCGAGGGCGAGCTGGAAACACTCGCAAGCGAACATCAGCGCCTTGCCAACGCCGAGCGCTTGCAGTCCAGTTGCATGCAGGCTTATAGCGCGCTTTATGAAAGCGATGATGCGTCGATTTATACCCAGCTCGCCGGTCTCGTGCACGAACTCGACGACCTTCACAACCTGGACGACGTGCTGGGCGAGTATCACGATTTGCTGGTCGATGCACAGCTGCAAATCCAGGAAGCCGCCAACGGTATCCGCCGCTACAGCGAAAGGCTGGTCAACGACCGGCAACAGCTCGAACAGGTCGAAAACCGCATCACCGCGATCCACGATCTGGCCCGCAAACACCGCGTCGCGGCCGAGGAGCTGCCACAGGCGCTGGCGCACATGCAGCGCGATCTGGCCACGCTCGAAAATCCCGAATATGACCTCGCCAAGGTGCGGGCCCGGCTGCAGGAAGTCGACGCCGACTATCGCA
>JBPCXK010000557.1:0-3603 GCA_051008635.1 Gammaproteobacteria bacterium | reverse complement strand
TTCAGCCTGTTGCAGACCGTTTTCAGCACCTGCACACGCGCGAAGCGCTTGTCGTTGGCGGCGACCAGTGTCCATGGCGCGCCGCCATTGCTGGTGCGCTCGATCATTTCGTTGACCGCGTCCTCGTAGGCACTCCATTTCTCCCGGTTGCGCCAATCCTCATCCGTGATCTTGTGTTTTTTGTGCGGCGTTTTCGCGCGCGCCTTGAAACGCCGCAGCTGCTCGTCCGCGTCGATGTGCAACCAGAACTTCACCAGCACGATCCCGCCTTCCAGCAGCTCCCGTTCGAACGCCCTGATTTCGTCGTAAGCGCGCTCGACCTGCTCAGGCGTGGCGAAGCCCTCGATTTTCTCCACCAGCACGCGGCCGTACCAGGAGCGGTCGAAGATCGTCATGTAACCGGCGCGCGGCATGCGCCGCCAGAAACGCCATAAGTAATGGTGTGCCAACTCCTCGTCATTGGGAGCAGCAACCGAGATGACCCTGTACAGACGCGGATCGACATGCTTCAACAGCCGACGGATCGCACCACCCTTGCCGGCGGCGTCCCAACCCTGAAACACCAGCACGGTTGCACGCTTCTTCTTGTACGCCTGCCATGCCAGCTCTCCCAACCGCCCCTGGTATTTGTCCAGCGCTTGCTGGTACTCCTGCGGCGACAGGGCCTGATCGAGATCGACCTTGTCCAGCATGGGTTTCGCCGTGACCCGCGCGCGCCTGCCCGTCTTCTTGGCACGCGCACGTGAACGCAGGCGTTGCTCGAAGATCGAGATTAGCTCACTGGCAACCGAAAGGTCGCGCCGGCGCCGGTTCGCTGCGTTGATCACACGCCACGGCGCCTTCGGCAAGTCGGTGATGGCGCCGACCTGTGCGGCGGCATCCATGTACCTGTCATAGCGCCGCGAATAGACTTTCCTGGTGGGCGCATACTTCCAACCCGGATCGTCGGCGAGTTTTTTGAGTCGCTTGCGTTGATCGTCCTCCGGCACATGAAACCAAAATTTAGCGATCAGCATGCCGTCGTCCACAAGCAGGCGCTCAAACTCGACGATGCGTTGGAGTTGGTGCTTGAGCTCCTTGCCGCTACATTTCTCCAGCAGCCGCTTGTCGAGCGGCGCCGTGTACCAGGAATCGAACAACACCGCGATCTCGCCGCGCGCCGGCAGTGCTTGCCAGTATCGCCAATTGGCAGGCCGCTCCAGAGCCTCCTCAGTAGCATCCCAAAAGGCGTGGGTCTCAATGCTGCGCGGGTCGAGCCACTCGTTCAGGCGCTTGACCACGTCAGCCCGATCGCCGCCCTCGATGCCGGAGACAATCAGCACCGTGGGGATGCCTTTTTCCTTGAGCTTGCGCCGGGCCGCGAGCAGGCGCACGTTGAGCTTGTCGATCTGCGCGTCGTAGTCCTCTTTCGAGACCTCCGGAGCAGGCTCGGGCGGCTGAAACATGGAATCTCTTTCGTGGTTGGGCACAGCAGCGTCTCGGATTTCGTTGTGTTGATTTGTCGATACGAACGACGCGGTTGCGCGGCGTAATCGATATGTAACGTAAGCTTATACTTGTCCGAACTGGACCGCATCTCCCAACCAGCGCTGCATCAACGGCTGCACGCGCTCAGGATGGTCCCGCCACAATCGCCGCGCCGCTTGCTGAACGTCAGGCAGCAAGTCCTGATCGCGCAGCACATCCGCGACCCGCAATTGCATGAGCCCGGTCTGACGGGTGCCCAAAACCTCTCCCGGGCCACGCAACTTCAGGTCGATTTTGGCGATCTCGAATCCATCAGTGGTTTTGCGCAGCGCATCGAGCCGCTGGCGTGCGTTTTGCGACAAGCGGGGTTGATACAGCAACACGCAGCTGCTGCTCCTGGCGCCGCGCCCCACCCGGCCGCGCAACTGATGAAGCTGCGCCAACCCCAGCCGCTCGGCATTTTCGATGATCATCAAAGACGCGTTCGGCACATCGACGCCGACCTCGACCACGGTGGTGGCAACCAGCAGATCGATAGCGCCGTCCCTGAAGGCATTCATGATGGTGTCCTTCTCCGCCGGCTTCATCCGCCCGTGCACCAAAACGACGCGCAAATCGGGCAAGGCATGCGTCAACTCCTCGGCCGTTTTTTCCGCCGCCCGGCACTGCAACTCCTCAGACTCCTCGATCAGGGTGCACACCCAATACGCCTGGGCGCCATCCGCGCAAGCCTTTTGCACGCGCTCCACCACATCGGCACGCCGCGAAGAGGGTATGACAACCGTCTTCACGGGCATGCGGCCCGGCGGCAATTCGTCGATGACGGAGTAATCCAGATCCGCGTACGCGGTCATCGCCAGCGTGCGAGGAATCGGTGTTGCAGTCATGATCAACTGGTGCGGATGAAGGCCCGCGCGCTCACCTTTTTGACGTAACGCGAGACGTTGATGCACGCCGAAGCGGTGCTGTTCGTCGACGACCACCAGCGCGAGATTGGCAAATTCGACGTCCTGCTGAAACAGCGCGTGCGTGCCGATGACCACATGCGCCTCACCGGCGCCGACCATCGCCGCCATTGCCCGGCGCTCCGCCGCTTTCTGCTTACCCGACAGCCAGGCTACCGACAGGCCCAAGGGGGATAGCCAGGCGGCGAAGTTGCGATAGTGCTGCTCGGCAAGAATTTCCGTCGGCGCCATGATCGCCGCCTGATAGCCCGCCTCGATCACACGCAGGCAAGCGAGCGCCGCCACCACGGTTTTGCCGGAGCCCACATCGCCCTGCACCAGTCGGAGCATGGGGTGTGGCTCGCTCATGTCCTCGGCGGCCTGCGTGCTGACGCGTCGCTGAGCAGCGGTGATCGCAAAAGGCAGGCGCGCGAGGAAATCGTCGGCCAGGCTGCTGTCGACCCGGATTGCGGGCGCGGGTTGTTTGCGTGCACGCGCTCGCAGCTTTACCAGACTCAACTGCTGCGCGAGCAGTTCCTCGAACGCGAGACGCCGCTGGGCAATGTGCGTGCCATCAGCGAGCTTTGTGACTTCCGCGTCCGGCGGCGGACGATGTACATAAGTGAGCGCAGCAGTCAACGCCGGCATCGCAAGCGACGCCTCAATCTCGCGGGGCAACCAGTCCTGAAGTCGCTTGGCGCCGCCATTCATCCACGCCAACGCCTGATCCGTCAAACGCCGCAAGCTGAGCTGATGCAAGCCCTCGGTCGCGGGATAGATCGGGGTTAGATGTTCATCGACACCTTCCAGGCCGTCTGCGCTCACCAGCTTGAACTCGGGGTGCACCATCTCCAGCGAGCCGCGCCCTTCACGAATCTCACCAAAACAACGCAGCCGCGCACCGCGTGCCAGGAGTTGTTGTTGACTGGCGTTAAAGTGGAAGAAACGCAATACCAGCGCGCCAGTGCCGTCACTAACATGGCTGAGCAGCATGCGCTTGCGGCGAAAGGTGACCTCGGTATGCTCCACGGTGACGTCGACAACCGCCTCATCGCCCACGCGCAAACTCCCAATGGGTACAACGCGCGTGCGATCCTCGTAGCGCATCGGCAAATGAAACAGCAGATCCTCGACAGTTTTGATGCCGAGCTTGCCGAGCTTTTCGGCGACGCGCGGACCGACGCCTTTGAAG
>JBPCXK010000556.1:0-7515 GCA_051008635.1 Gammaproteobacteria bacterium | reverse complement strand
CCCCGCAAAGTATTTCCATAGCCCTCTATGTGTTTGATGTTGACATCGGCAATCATATCTTTACGAACGGCGATGGTATCCTTGCGCGTCACCAGCGGGATCTTTACTGCCTGGTCGTCGATCAGGTTGCAAAGCTTCTGGAGCATCCCGCCCCGGGCGGGATCGTCTGCTGCGATCAGGCGAGCGGATTGGATGGCGTCCTTGATGGCGGGGTCAACCGGAACATGTCCGGCCGTGAATCCCGCGAGCTCCGGATCCCACCAGAGCGTGACCATGGTCGGATCCGAGTAGCCGGCGTACCAGAACACCGTTGCCTGAAAAATGCTCGGGTTGTCGACCCAGCAACGTTTGACAGCGGTGGCCTGGTCTACAACTTCTATGTTTGTCGTCAGTCCAATTTCCTCTACGTTCTGCTTGATGACCTGCGCCATCTGGATGTCTGCGGGTATGTTGCGAACCATAAAATCGAAAGACAATCCTTCAGCCCCGATCTCCTTTACGATGGCGCGCGCTCGATCGATATCACGATTCCAGTAACCCAGTTTGTCGTAGCTACAGACTCCGAAATTCGGCGCGATGGATGCTGTCGGATCACCGGCGCCGCCCAATGCGAGGTTCTTGATCTGGTTCCTGTCGAGTGAAAGAGCGACGGCCTGGCGTAATTTCTGATCCCGAAACGGTGACTTGTCCCACACCGCATTGAGGCCGAGATAATAATAGTTGGTTACGTCTTCGATGATGACTTCTACATTGGGCACGCTCTTGAGGACTAACGGCGCGTCCGGACTCGCCTCGAAAGTGGCTATATGCGCTGTGCCATCTCGCAGCGCAGCGATGCGAGAAGGATCCTGCGGCATGATCCGCACGATCAACTCGTCTGCGACCGGCAAGCCCTCTTTCCAGTAGTGCGGGTTTCTTTTCAGCACCCACTGTTCATCCTGAGCGTGGGACTCGACCATGAAAGGACCGGAGCCCAGCAATTCCTTCGTCGGGTCAAATTCGCCCGCTTCGAGCTCCTTCATCGGAATGATCGATGTCATGGTCGCCGATAGCGCATGCAGGAATGGCGCATATGGGTTCGAGAGTTTGACCTGAACCAACCGCTCGCCCGGCACCGAAAACTCAGTCACCGGCCCCATTTCCAGACGCCAGAAAGATCCCGTCTCCGGATCCAGCACTCTCTTCAGGCTGCCGATGACATCTTCTTCCGTTACCGCCCTGCCATTGGAAAACGTGAGCCCTGGTCTCAATTTGAAGATGTACGTTGTATCGTCGGGTTGCTCCCAGGACTCCGCCATGCCCGGGATCGGGTTCATATCGTCGTCCATATCGATCAACGCATCGTAGACGACATGCAAAAGCTGCCAGGACGAACCGAGTATTGCGACGTGCGGATCAAACTCGATGGTCTCCAGCGGTTTTGCCCACACGAGGGTCTTCTCACCGGCGGCCGAGACCGCTTCGGTCCACAACGCAGGACCTGCGGCGGTAGCCACCGTACCGATACCGACGGTGCGCAGAAAATCTCTGCGGCCCATCGATGCTGCATAGGGAGTTGGCTTTTTGTTCATGGTCTCTCCTCCTTTGTTTCACCAAAGAATCACGCGGACGTTTGCCTGGCCCGCATATTGTGTGCCGGCTAGATTGAGTGATGCCGTGGGTTCAGTTTCGTCGGCATCCCGGACCCCTCGAATGATGGTGTGATGTTGCGTTCAGATGCGGTTGCGTTTTCGTACGCGGCAGCCGCTTTGAATACTGTCAGGTCGTCGCAAGGGCGTCCAACCAACTGTATACCGGTCGGCACGCCTTCAGGAGAAAAACCGGAAGGCATGCTCATCACCGGACACTGGCTCATCAGGTTGAACGGATTTGTAGCGAACCAGCCATAAGTAGCGTGAACCTCCCGGCCGTTAATCTTGAAATCACCGGAAAGCTCGTCATGATCGACCGGCACAGCCGGCACACAATTGGTGGGGCAAATCAACAGATCGTATTTCTCGAAGATCGGCTTGATGCGCTGGTACATGGAATTTCTATAGAGATAGGCTTGATAGAGTGTTGCCGCAGAATGCTGGAGCCCCCTCTCGAGGAGCCCCACGACGACCGGATCCATATGGAAACGCCAGTCTTTGAGCAGGTGACCGGCAACACCGGCAAACAGCCCCTCCCAGTACGTCAGCCAGTTCGTAAGGTTTCCCCAGTTCCAGTCTATCTCCTCTTCGACGACACTACACCCCAACGCCTCGAAGACAGCAACCGATGATTGTGTATTTTTGCTCACCACCGGGTCGATTTCCAGGTAACCCAGGTTGCTGGAGTAGGCTATCTTCAAGCCTTTGATATCAGCCTGGCTCTCGGTCGGAACGACAACCTTCTCCTGGATCGTGTATCGATCGTCAATATGCCAGCCGGACATCACGTTCTGCATCAACGCGGCATCGGCCACTGTCCTGGTCAACGGACCGTATTTGAGAATGGCCTCCCCGACATGATCCTGATCCAGCGGGTTGCGGCCAAAAGGAGGTTTGAAGCCAACCAACCCGCACGCCCCGGCCGGGATACGAACCGAGCCCCCGCCATCGGTGCCGTCCGCCAGCGGGGTTATTCCCGCTGCGACCGCGGCCGCAGACCCACCCGATGACCCCCCGGGAGTGAAGTCCGTGTTCCACGGATTGCGGGTGACGCCCCAACGGGGGCTATGACACATTCCCGAATAAGCAAATTCAGGGGTGGTTGTTCGGATATGCATGATGGCGCCGGCATCGAACAAGCGCTGCACGGTCGGTGCGGTCTGCTCCGGGCGAAAATCTCCAAAGGTATGAGATCCGAAAGTGGTGAGCTCGCCGGCAACCGGATGAAAGTCCTTGATAGCAACCGGCAGACCCTCCAAAGGCCGGCAGTCGCCCGGGTTTTTGACGTACGCCGCTTCGGCCTTTCGCGCGCTGTCCAGCGCGCGATCGAAATACGTCTCGGTAGTCGCGTTGATGTGTTGGTTGACCTCCCCATGACGATCAATCAAGCGGGTCATCAGCTCGGCAGGTGAAAGCTCCTTGGTCCTGAACAGCCCCAGCAGCGCGCTTGCCGAGAAGAAACAAAGGTCTACGTCTGGCTTGTGAGTTCTAATCATCGCACCTACCCCTGATGTTGAGCTTTGAAGTATCCGCGGTATCCGACGGAGAATATGCCAGATTGTTGACTGATACACCCGCCCGCCGCGGGCGTTTACAGTATGAGTAAGTTGCATGCGATCCGTAAATCGCAGCGGCGTGGACGATGCCCGTCGCCCGTAGGGTAGATCGAGGAGCCTCGCGACGAAACCCACCATGATGGGCTTTGAATCGGGGCTAGTTGATGGTGGGTATGGCTGCGCTCAAACCCACCCGCAAAACAAGGAATTCTGCATATATACCATCTCTATGTATTGCATATAATTTTTGAATTTGATGTATACCTGACCCTTGGGTGATGCTTGTGCGCAGGAGCCGGGGCGGCTCCGACTCTTTCTCTATCACCTGCGAGTCGAAGTTGAACCGCATGGGCCACGTTGACGAGCGCTGGGACGAGACCTACGACGTAGTCGTCGTGGGATTCGGCTATGCTGGCGGGGTTTCGGCGCTGGAAGCCGCCGACGCCGGCAGCAGCGTGCTCGTCATCGAGAAAATGCCGGATCCGGGCGGCATCTCGATTTGCTCGGGCGGTAACGTCCGCGCTGCGGACGACGCGGACAAAGCCTTTGCCTACTTGCAAGCCACCGGTGCAGACACGACACCCGACGATGTACTGAAAGTGCTTGCGGTCGGCATGACCGAGCTGCAGGGATACTTCGAGCGCCTCGCCCGGGCCAGCGGCGCGACCGTAGCCGCGCGACCGTCCCCCGGCAACTACCCTCTGCCCGGCGGCGATACGTTTTCGTACGTGAGCATCGAGAGCGTAGCTGATTTCGATCCCGCAGCGAGCTACCCGAATGTCAGCAGCTACCTGCCCATCCACCGCGCCGCGGGTGTGCGTCTGTTCAAAGTGCTCGAAGACAACATCGCCGAACGCGACATTACTGTTTCGCTCGCGACGAGCGCGGAACGGCTCATCACGGACCCCGATGGGAACGTGTGCGGTCTGGTCGTTCAATCGGCAGGCCGGAAGCGAAGCATTCGCGCCGGCCGCGGCGTCATTCTGGCATGCGGCGGATTCGAGGCGAACACGGAGATGCAGCGCCAGTACTGGCAGGAAAAGCCCATCATGTACGCCGCGTTCAAGGGCAACACCGGCGACGGGATTCGCATGGCGCAGGCGGTCGGCGCCGATCTGTGGCACATGTGGCATTACCATGGCACCTATGGGCTCAAACATCCGGACCCGAGCTATCCTTACGGCGTACGCGTGAAACGATTGCCGGATTGGGTCCCCGGCAAAGGTGCCCGCGAAGGCGTGAAAGTGCCATGGATTCTGCTGGACCAGGCAGGGCACCGCTACATGAACGAGTACCAGCCCTACATGCAGGACACCTCGCAACGGCCCATGGCGCGCTTCGACCCGGTGACACAATCGTATCTGCGCATTCCATCGCGTATGGTGCTCGACGAGGCGGGCCGCCAGCATTATCCGTTGTGCGCCCCGACTTTCAACGACCGCGAATTTCGGTTCGAATACAGTGAGGACAACCTGCGCGAGTTGGAGCTGTCGATTCTGACCAGGGTCGATTCTTTTGCCGAGCTTGCCGCAGGTCTTGGCATCGACGAGAACGTGCTGGCAGCCACTGTCGAGCGCTGGAATGGCTTTTGTGACCATGGTGTCGATGAAGACTTTTCGCGCCCGCCGACCTCCATGGTGAAGATCGAAAATCCCCCTTATTACTTTGCGGACGCATGGCCCATGGTGCAGAACACGCACGGCGGTCCGCGGCACAACGCCGACCAGCAAGTGCTCGATGTATTCGGCGATCCGATTCCACGGCTTTACGCGGCCGGTGAGCTCGGCGGCGTGTTCGGGCATCTCTATCTGGGCGGCGGGAATCTCGCGGAATGTTTCGTCGGCGGCTGGATCGCGGGCCGCAACGCGGCAAGCCTTGCGCCGTGGTCGAGCAAATGAAACCACCGGTCTTCAGCTATCATGAACCGGCAAACCTCGACGAGGCGTTGGCCCTGCTGGCGCAATTCGATGACACGAAGTTGCTCGCCGGCGGCCAGTCTTTGTTGCCGATGCTGAACATGCGCTTCGTGATGCCCGAGCACGTGATCGATCTCAACCGTGTCCCGGATCTCGGCGAGATACGTTTCGATGCAGGGAAGATCACGATCGGCGCCATGACTCGTCAACGTGCGCTGCAGTCTTGCGGACTGCTCCAGAATCGCTGTCCGCTGATGATCGAAGCATTACACCAGGTCGGACACCGGGCAACGCGCAACCGCGGCACGCTCGGGGGAAGCCTGTGTCATCTGGACCCGGCGGCGGAGTTGCCGGTCGTGATGGCCGCGCTCGACGCGCACGTTCATGTGCAGGGACCGCGAGGCGCGCGTACGATTCCGATGACCGAATTCCCCGCGTTCTACATGACACCATCCATCGAACCCGACGAAATCGTTACCGCCGTGGAGTTCGAGCCCTGGGCCGAACGACACGGATACAGTTTTGTCGAGTTTGCGCGCCGCCATGGCGACTTTGCCATCGTCGCGGCAGCCGTGCTGGTAGAGTTGAACGCCGGCGCCGTCAGACGATGCACCGTGACGCTCGGGGGTGTTGGCGCCGGTCCCTTGCGACTCACTGCTGCCGAGCAAACATTTACTGACAGCGACGGAAGCACGGGCGTTGCGGAACGCGCTGCACAGGCGTGCCGCACGATCGATGCCATGGAAGACGTGCAAGCATCGACAGCATATCGGCGACATCTGGCGGAGGTCCTGACCTGCCGCGCGCTGAATCTGGCCGTGAAACGAGCGAGCGATAAATGAGCGATCCCCATACCATTCGCATGACAGTCAACGGCGACACACGGGAAGCCGAGGTCGAGGCAAGGACCACGCTGGCAGACTGTCTACGCCATCATCTGCATTTGACCGGCACTCATCTCGGTTGTGAGCATGGCGTGTGTGGCGCTTGCACCATACTCGTCAACGGCCAATCGGTCCGCAGTTGCCTGATGCTTGCGGTACAGGCACACAGCGCCGACGTGCGCACCGTGGAAGGATTGGCCACTAACGGTGAGCTCAATCCGCTGCAAGAGGCATTTCGAGACAACCACGGGCTGCAATGTGGTTTCTGCACTTCGGGAATCTTGATGACGCTGACGGAGTTTCTCGAAGAGAATCCCAACCCGAATGAGAGCGAAGTGCGCGAAGCCTTGTCCGGTAACCTTTGCCGTTGTACCGGCTACCAGGGAATCGTTGCTGCGGCGCTCGACGCCGCCGCCCGCCTGCGAAGCAAGGCAACGTCATGAACGAGCGTACAATCGGCGCGAGCATCAAGCGCCTTGAAGATCCCGCGCTGCTCAAGGGCGAAGGGCGTTTCGTCGATGACATTCAGATGCAGGGCCTGCTGGAGGCTGCCTTTGTGCGCAGCCCGCACCCACACGCGGAAATTAAATCGATAGACACCAGCGCCGCCCTTGCATTGCCGGATGTGCACGCCGTCTACACCCATGCGGACCTGTCCGCCGTGCTGACATCCAACGTCATTCCGGTCGATCACAAAACCTGGGAGTTCCCCGACACCGCAAAACCGCGCGTATTGCCGGAAAGCGAGGTGTGTTTCGCCGGAGAAGCCGTCGCCATCGTTGTTGCGGAGTCGCGTTACATTGCCGAGGATGCTGCCGCCCTGGTCGAGGTCGACTACAACCCCTTGCCGGCTGTCTCCGATTGCCGCGCCGCCATTGCCGAAGGCGCGCCGACAGTGCACCGCCACGCAAAGGACAACATCGTCACCGAGTTCTACACCGAATACGGAGACTGCGCGAGTGCGTTTGCCAATGCACCACATGTCTTCAAGCTCGCGCTGGAGGTGCATCGCGGCGGGGCGCATTCCATCGAACCGCGCGGCACGCTCGCGAAATACGATGCCGACACCGACACGTTGACCGTTTGGATCAACACGCAGAAACCCTACCCCGCGCGCAATGGCCTGGTGGAGCTCTTCGGTATGGACGAACACCGCGTCCGCGTCATCGTGCCCGACGTCGGTGGCGGCTTCGGCGGCAAGAACCTGCTGCACTCGGAAGACATCATGACGGCGCTAGCCACGAAGCTGCTCAATCGTCCGGTCAAATGGATCGAAGATCGTCGGGAGCATTTCATCGCGGCGATCCAGGAGCGCAAACAGTACTGGGAAGTCGAAATTGCCGTCGACGACGAGGCGAAGATACTCGGCATCCAGGGCGAGATTCTGCATGATCAGGGCGCCTACACACTGTTGCATCTGCACATACCGCACAACTCGTCCATCGCGGTGCCGGGCCCTTACAAGGTACCGAACTACAAGATCTTTACCCGCGTGATCGAGACCAATTGCGTCGGCACGATTCCGGTG
>JBPCXK010000555.1:0-5586 GCA_051008635.1 Gammaproteobacteria bacterium | reverse complement strand
TTGTGCGGCGCTGGCTGAGCTGAATTTGCTGAAACCCGGCGGCAAGGTTTATCTGGAAGCGCACGCCGGTTGCGATGCGCCGGACTTGCCGCCAGGCTGGGCGTTCGTTCGCGGCAAACGCGCGGGGCAGGTGAGTTACCACCTGGTTGAGTCTGCCTGACTAACGAACTTGGGTCACCACCAAGGCGCGGCTTCTGGAACGTGAAGCGCGCAAACACGGCGCGCTGCTCGTATCAATCGTGTTGAAGGCTGACTACAACTCCGTTCTCTCCAGCCTGCAGACGTTTCCAATGCAAGGTGGCGAGCGGGTCGCTCACGTCGGCCTCGGCCAGGACGCGAAATCGCTCCAACACCCCACCTTCTCCACATTCCAGAAGGTCGAAAGCTTCGCGATACGCCGCTATTGAATCTGATTCTCGCATCACAGGCGATAGGGGCTCGAACACGCGTAGCGCAGAGGATCTCCCCTTGAGGTGCAAATCCGCTGCCGGGCGGCCACAGAAATCGGGTACCAGTGCCGCGGTTGATTCGCTTACGCACACCCGGGTTCCGAGGTATTTATTTGCGTTCTCGAGTCTCGCCGCAGTATTCACGGCGTCGCCGTGCGCCGTGTAATCAAACAGTGATTCGCCACCGAAATTGCCTACTACCGCCATGCCGGAATTGACGCCGATTCGGGTGACGCCGAACCCGATTTCGTTTGATTGCCGGCGCCGAAAGTCTTCTGCAAACGCATCCATGTCGAGAGCGCAGGCGACTGCGCGCGCTGCGTGATCGGACTGAGCGACCGGCGCTCCGAACAAGACGTGAACCGCGTCGCCGACAATCTTGTCGACGGTGCCCTGATGCCGGAACGTGATCTGAACGAGTCCTTCCAGATATTCGTTGAGAGCCGGGATGAGCAGTTCGGGAGAAGAACGCTCGACCATGGAAGTGAAGGCGAGGCAGGCGAATAACCGGCTATTTGACTGCCGAAGCAACGCCGCCACGCGGGATGGATAGACGTCGCACAGGGATGTGCAAGTGTCGCGGGCGCAGGACGCGCAGGAGCGACCGCCGAGAAATGTGAGGTTATTTCTGGCAGAGCCCTTAGCCAACTTTTGGTCATTTTGTGACTCCCCGGCGCCCCAGAATGAGGGTCTGTCCGTAAACGCGGCTTCGTCAACACCGTGCAAGATGACACGTAAGCAATGAACGCTTGATCCATGACGATAATGCAGGTGGGGCACAGGAGACTCCTGGCTCTAACTCAATTAGCAATGGCTGCCTCCAGCACAGGGTCACGACGATCAAAATAGTCGGCTGCATTCAAGCTAACGGGAATGTCCGGTGACACGGCGGTGCGCTGGTCGCCCGGGGCAACTTCCAAATAGCGCGTTGGAATGACGACACCGAAACCGGAATTGGGCAGATTGACCTGCACTGCATCGCCATAGTTGTTCGGACTGCCGCCGGTTGGCTCTCCCACAAAGATGGCATTCGTGCGCTGATCCAGAACAGCGACGAAGTTACCAGCGGCGGAAAATGTGACGCGATCGATGAGTGCGTATAACTTGTTTGGCTGATTGATTGCGCTGCTGCTCAAGACATCGATTAGCGGTCCAAAGGTCGCATTGTTGCCACCACCGTTGTGACGAACGTCGATAATGACCTTCTGCACATTGTTATTGGCAACGATACTTGCAATCTGCGCGCTGAATCCACTAATCGTCAGGCCCGATTGTGTGTCTGCGAGTACGAGGTTGTATCTGATATACAGTGAATTGCTTTCGTTTAACAACTGCATCCAGAAACGCTCGCCCCGGTTGCTCAGATATAGCGGTTCGGACTGCTGCGGCAGCCCCACGGTGTCCTCGAGTGTCCCTTGATACGTCTGCGTATCAATAGGAGTGACGAGCAGAGTAGTGAAGTCGCCGGTTGCGCTTTCCAGCAAGTAGTCTCCTTGCTCAGCATCGGGAATGATGCCGAGTGTTTCCAGTAGTTCCGGAACCACGTAGTGCAACGTTCGTTTCTGTCTCACCGTAGTTTCATTGTCGCGCGTGATCAAGGGATCGATAATCAGATTGACTTGATCGATATCCATTCCGCCAATCTGCACAATGCGCTGGCCGATGGCGTTTTGGTAAGGGGCATTGGCATCGATGACAAAGACCCCGTCGCTGAACTCATAGAGCCGCAAGGGGAACACTCTGAACCCGGTGGCACGAAACATGGGAACCAGCGTGTGCCCGTCCTTTTCCATTGCAGGCAGCGCCACCAGCTTCTTAAGACGAACAAATATCTCGTTGCGCGTCAGGGTCGCGATGTCGGCTTTTAACGCGTCGACTGCTGTTCGAAACTCTTGTCGTGTTATCGAATGAAATAGACTGGGATGCGTTGTCTCCATTTGCGTGGCCACAAAGTCGACATCCTGTTGCCACTGTGCCGTGGTGAGTGGCGCATCGGGGTCTGTGCTGCTGCCACCACCGCCGCCACCGCATCCACTGAGCGCCAGAAGAACCCAGAGGACGTACGGCGCTTTTGCCTTGAGCTTGCTTAGCATGGTGCCCTCCTCACGTCAGTGATCAGTTCACGGTCACGCGCGCAAAGGCGTCATCGACCAGGCCAAACATCACCATTGTAACCCCGCTGATAATATTGGTCTGACTTGAGCTGCCGCTGCTTTGGCACGTGTTTGTCATAGGAGACCCGGGCACGGTTTCGAATGTGACCATGACCTCCCCAGTACATCGTGTTGTTATCAGCGCTGCTTCAGCGGGCAGCATGTAGGCGCCGCTTATAGTCAGCGTTTCACTTTCGCCGAGCGAAAAGGTATCGCCGGGTTCGATGGTGGGCGTAGGCGACGTAGGCGCCGGTTGCGTGTTGGAATCGCTACTGCTGCCGCCACCGCAGGCGGCCAGCGTGCAGGCGACGGTTATGCCAAAAACAAGCATGCTGAGTTTTGCTTTCATGATCTCTCCTCAACTATGTCGGGGTCTGTAGTGTCGTCACCCGCAGTTCCTTTGTCGGCGACGTCCGCCAGCACCTGGGCGACGAAATCCAGTAACTGTGCCAGTGAGCCAAAACGGGTTGTCTCTCCGGAGGCCACGTGCTCAACCCGGCCGGTAGCGCGGCCCGACGCCACATCAGCCTCAGCGTCAAACTGCAGTACAAAAGATCGATGGACAGACCACCGTGGCGATCCGTCTTGAGCTGAGTGCATCGTTCGCTTCTCGAGATACGGGTCCGTGCAGCACACATCGTGTGCCGCAAGCATAGGCCGGCTGAGGATTAACCGCTTAAGACGGCGATAAGAACTTGATAAGATGTGCGCGAGATCCGTAAAACAGTTCTTAACAATAGCGGGGCCGGCAATGGCGGATCCACGCACGGTGACGTTCGGGTCTTTTCGGGTGGACCTTCGCGATGAGCGGCTTTGGCATGGCGCGGACGCAGTTCGCCTGACCAACAAGGCCTTTGGGGTGCTGCAGTACCTGGTGGAGCACCCGGCTCAGCTCGTGACCAAAGAGGCGCTGCTGGAGTCGGTTTGGTCACGACCCTATGTTAGTGATGCCGCGCTGGCGGTGTGCATTCGAGAGCTGCGCCGCGCGTTGGCGGATGATGCCAAGACGCCGCGCTTCATCGAAACGGTGCGCGGTCGCGGCTACCGATTCATCGCGCCAATCGCCCCTGCGGATTCGTCTTCGGCGTTCAGCCACGCACATCTCCCGCAACGCTCGGTCTCTACTCCTCGTTCCGCCGCTCAGTTTCTCCCTGCTGATCTGGTTGCCCCGGCAGGGCGCGAGTCTGAGCTGGCCCAGCTTCATGGATGGTTGGCCACGGCGCTCCAGGGAGATCGACGGGTGGGCTTCATCAGCGGCGAGGCCGGCATCGGTAAGACCACGCTGGTGGACGCTTTCGTCGCGCAGGCGCAGGAGTTGGCGGATCTGTGGATCGGTCACGGTCAATGCATCGATCATTACGGGGCCGGGGAGGCTTACCTCCCTGTGCTGGAAGCCCTGGCGCGCCTGTGCCGGGGTGTCGACGGCGACGATCTTGTTTCGCTGCTGCGCCAGCATGCGCCGAGCTGGTTGCTACAGATGCCCGCGCTGCTGAGCGCCGATGAGCTCCAAACGTTACAGCGCACCGCAGCAGGTACCACGCGCGAGCGCATGCTCAGGGAACTGGCAGAGGCCGTAGAGGTCCTTACGGCCCGTCGGCCCATGCTGCTGGTGTTCGAAGATCTGCATTGGAGCGATACATCGACACTCGAGTGGCTGGCCTACGTGACCCGGCGCCGCGACCCGGCGCGATTGCTCGTATTGGTCACTTATCGCCCGGTAGAAGTAATCGTGCATGAGCACCCGTTGCATACGATCCTGCAGGAGCTCAGGGGCCACGACCAGAGTGCAGAGTCGGTGCTCGACTATTTGTCGCAGAACGCGATTGCAGCGTACCTCGCGCAGCAGTCGGTTGGGATGCCGGCGCCGGAGGATCTGGTCAGGGCAATTCACGAACGCTCGAGCGGCAACCCGCTATTCGTGGTTGCGCTGCTCGATACGCTCATGAGTCATGGCGTTGTTTCGGTAGACGCGCACGGTTGGCGCATTGCTGAGGAACTGGAAACTGTTGCGGCGACGGTACCGGAGAGTTTGAGACAACTCATCGATGGGCAGTTGGATCAGCTCGACACCGAGGTTCTGGGATTGCTCGAAGCAGCGAGCGTGGCAGGCGCGCAGTTTTCAGCGGCAGCGGTAGCAGCAGGAATCTCGGGCGACACAGAATCTATCGATGCGCAGTTGGCAACCTTGTCCCGGCGTGGCCAGTTTGTCCGGGCGTTGGGAACGATCGCATGGCCGGACGGGACGCTGGCGGGGCACTATGGCTTCATTCATGCGGTGTACCAGGAGGTTCTCTCGAGTCGGGTTCCTGTCGGGCGCCGGAGTCGTTTACATCGCCAGATCGGGGCGCGTCTGGAAACGGCTTATGGCGTTCGGGCGCGGGAGATAGCAGCCGAGCTCGCGGCTCATTTTGTGCAGGGCTCGGATGCCTCCCGGGCGGCGCGGTATCTGATGTTTGCGGGAGAAAATGCCGCGCAGCGCAGTGCCTGTCAGGAGGCGATCACACACTTCAATCTTGCGCTCGAAAACCTCCAGGCGTTGCCCGACACGCCGGAGCGCGCGCAGCGAGAACTTCCATTGCAATACGGCCTCGGTGGCGCGCTCATTGCCGCCAACGGCTTCGCGTGGCCGCAGACGGGCCAGGCTTTTGTCAGAGCGCGGGAACTGTGTGCGCAATTGGGCAATACGGCGCAAGTATCGACAGTGCTGTACGGCGTATGCCTGTTCCACCTCGATCGCGGCGAGATGACGCTCGCGCGCGAAATCGCCGAAGGCGCACTGCCAGCCGCTGAAGATGACATCACGGTGCAGCTGGTGGGTCATCGTCTGGTCGGGACGTGTCAAGACTTCCAGGGAGAGCTGGTTGCCGCGCGCGAGAACCTCGAGGTTGCGCTCGGCCTGTACGACGCCACCGAGCACGCCTCGCTGACATCCGTTTACGCGACTGATGTCCGCGTGGCGACCCTGTGTTGGCTCAGCCGGGTGC
>JBPCXK010000554.1:0-6050 GCA_051008635.1 Gammaproteobacteria bacterium | reverse complement strand
CAGGCTGCGCATCTTGGACGCGCGGCCTTGGACCATAGGGCCGGCTATGCTCCGGCGGCCGGGCGTCCAACATGCGCAGCCTGCTTGCCCCAAAATTCCAAATCCTGGTGAGAAATGCGGGCTAGTCATCAGAGGGCCAGTGGACGGAAGTCCAGCGCCTTACACCGGCCCTGGATCGCGCCGGGAGCTCACGGCGAACCGTTCCACTCTTCGACCCACAGCGTGGTCGGAAACAGATGGCCGGTGGGCCGCACACCGTGCAACCATTTCGGCAGCATATAGGCGTTGGCGCGAAAATACAGCGGAATCACCGGCAGGTCGGTTGCGTACATCCGCTGCAACTCCGACCACATGGTCTTGCGTTTGTCGCGATCGAGTTGCACTTCGATGGCATCGAGTAACTCGTCCATCGCCGGATTGCTGTACCCCGTATAGTTTTGACCGCTCCAGGCGTTCTCGCTGCTCGGAATCTCCTCAGAGTGTAGCGTCGTGCGTGGTACGTTCTCGGGTGCTGAGATCCAGGCGTACATCGCCATAGCCGTGAACTTGCGCTGCGTTACTGTCTCACCGAAAAAAACCCGTGCGGGCTCGTTGCGTATGCGCACATCGACACCAAGTTCGCGCCATTGACTCTGCAACACTTGTTCCACCAGTTCGCGGGAGCGATTACCCGCGGTGGTCATGATTTCCAGACTGAGGCGCTCACCCCTTGAGTTGTGGCGAATGTTCTTTTTGCGCGTACTCCAGCCGGCCTCGTCAAGCAATTGTCCTGCCTGCTTTGCATCGAACGCGTATTTGGGCACGCGCTCGTCATAGACCCAGTCGAGCGGATTCACGCTGGTATCGGCAACGGGTTGCTTGTTGGCAAACAACTGATGGCTGATCGCCTCACGATCGATGCCCAGCACCAGCGCCTTGCGCACACGCAGGTCCTGCAGAATGGGATTATCGAGATTGAGATCGATATGTTCGTAGATGAGTCCGGGCTTGTAGATGATATTGAAACGATCGCCGTGACGTTTCTCGAACGTCAATGCCTGGTCGAGCGATAAGCCAAGCTCTCCGGCAATGAGGTCGACTTCGCCAGATAACAGATTGGCTTCGAGCGCGGCCGTATTTTCGATCGCCTTGACGACGATGCGCTTGAACTGCGGCTCATTGCCCCACCAGGTCGGATTGCGCTCGAGAACGATATGCGAACCGCGTCCGACGTCCGTGACCCGATAGGGTCCGAAGTAAAGACCGGGATTTGCAGGCTCGCGATCGAACAGTGTGCGATTACGATACTCAGCCGGGTTCGACTCGAACACCTTGCGTTCGAGATGCTCGGGCAGGAGGATGAAATCACTCAGCGCCGGATAATCGAACTCGATGCGGTCGTTGTGAATGGTGAATGTCTTATCATCCACGACGTCGATCTTCAGTATTCGACGATACAGCTCCTGGCTGACCACACCGCTTTCAGGGTTGCGGCCCACCTCCCAGGTAAACGTCACATCGCGTGTGCTGACCGGTGTGCCGTCCCCCCAGGTGGCTTGCGGATGTATCGTGTAGGTTACCGCCATCCCTTCCTTACCCTTCGGGGTTTTCTCGCGCACGGCCCCGCCGTTTTCCAGCGTCGGCAACTCGGTGCACAGCATGCAGGCGAGTTCCCAGTCATGTCCGTAGATGGTGAACGGGCGCATCACCATCGCCAGGACGTAGGTCTTGGCCAGCATGCTTTCGATGTTGGGATGCAATGTCGCTGGATATTGCGTGATGCCGATAAGCAATTCGTCTTTGGCCTGAACCACAGTGGCGACAGAGCACCACGAGAGTACAAAAAAAGTAACCAGTGCGCGTAACATAGGACGTTTCATGCGTTCTCCCAGGATCTGTCTCGGCGCCATCTCGAACACGGGTTAGGATCTCGCCTGGAATGCCCGAAGGCGGCCGCCTCGATCACTCCATATGCACTTCATGATCCAGATAACGTGATTGTTGCCACAGAACCGTTGCCTATACAATACGCGAATCCCCCATGGAGACTTACGTGATACACAAATTTTTCTGCTTGTTCGCCCTGACCGCCGCTTTCACGGGCATCGCTAACGCCGAGCCCTGGCACTATACGCTCGGTGAACAGCGCGCCGATCAGCAGGCTAACTTTTGTCTCGCAGAGGAAGACGTGATTGAGCTTGCGCGCATCTTCGAAGAGTATGGCCCCAAACCGGGCTACTCGGCGCTTGCGCACAGCCGCAATTGTACGCTGGCGGTCGGCACATTCACGCCCATCGAGATCGTCAAGGAGATCGTGGTTGAGAAAAACAAGCCCAACGAATACACCATCAGCTTCGTCGAGGTTAAGATGGCAGATGGCAAGAGCCAGTACTTGATGACGACGCGCAAGGTGAAGGTCGCAAACTGACGGTGTGGGAACGGCTTCAGGGGCCGTCGCAAAGGTCCTCGACGGCACCCGTAGGTTGGCGCTGAGCGCAAGCGAAGCCCAACTTGCGGTCGCGTAGGGCGGGTTGAGGAGCCCCGCGACGAAACCCACCACGGTACGCCCTGAGTCGAAGACAGCTGATGGCGAGTATCGCTGCTGATCTCGCTCAGCCACGGAGACTCCCTACGGCTGTAATAGACTTTACGACACTCTACGAAAGTCAACTCGCGGTAAACAACTGCACCATTCGCTGCCCTGTCCACAACGCCGCGACAGCAATACAGGGCACTGCAATCGCCATGCGCAGCGGTTGATTCGTTCGGGGCCACTTTCGCCCGACGAGGTACATCAGCGGCCACACCGCGAGCACAATCCCGGCCTGCCCCAATTCCACACCCACATTGAATGCGAAGAGGCTCGTCAGCAGATTGGGACCATCCGGCGACAGGATCTCGCTCAGCACGAACGAAAAACCGAATCCGTGCAGCAGGCCGATGGCGGCGGTCACCGAAAAAGTCGCCGCGCTAACGCGCGGCATGAGCGCCACGACCGCAACATAAATTATCGAAACCGAAATCGCGGTTTCGACCACAGGAATGAACCAGGGCTGGTCGGGCGCATAGCCGAAAAAACCGGCGGCAAGCGTAATGCTGTGACCAATCGTGAAACCGGTAACACGCCAAAGCAGCGCACCCAGCGTTGCCGCGCCGATGGTCAGGCACAAGACGAACAGCACATGATCGACGCCTTCGAGGATGTGCCTGAAACCATGCGCGGTAAAAGTCAGAAACGCGCCGAGCGCGGACGATCCCAGCGCAAACGGTTCCGACAACGTTCCCGCGACGCGGTAGACGTGCGTCTCGCCGCCGGTGTGATCGATCAACAGATTGGCAAGTACTGTCTCCTCCTCTTCTGCGGGCGGTTTCAGCGTGCTGGCGAGGCTCACCACGCCGTCCGCTTGCCCGGCCGCGTAGAGCGCCACCACATCCACCACGGTATCGCCTACGTACGCGGGTTGCGTATACGCGGGTCCATCAAAAGCCGCAATTGCCTCCTGCAGTGTCGCAAAGCGCGGTTGCAACTCGGCCGTGTGCACCCGTACCTGCTTCACCTTGCCCTGCAGCTCCGCTCCATTCAGCGAAAGCCGATGCCCATCCAGGACAATCCGTCCCAGGCCGCGCGGATCGTCCTCCAGCGCATCGATGTCGACGTAATGCACGAGTCTGCCGTTTTCGGTGCGATTGTGAACATAGGGCACCACGCCTTCGTCCGGCGACTGGTCCTGCGAAGGTATGAATCGAGCAAGCGCTAATGGCGCAGGCAAGCGCATGTACAAACGTATGCCGTCATCGAGCCGCTCGATGTGCACGATGCGAATGTTGGTGTTGAGATTAAAGTGCGCTGAAACCGCTTGAGGACCAAGCGCCATCGACAACAACAAACCGAGCAGAACAAGCCGCCAGCGCGTCCTGGAATCATGTTTCATCGTAACGAAAACGGGCGTCCGGCCGGACGCCCGTCAACAGCAGATAACGGTGATCGGGACTCAACCCTTGGTATGGTTGGCCCCGAAGTACATGACGTGATGCGTTTTACTGCGCACCTCGTCCGCCTTCAACCTGAGCGTGGCCGAATCGAGCATCGTATGATCATGCTTCTTCACCCATTCCTCCGCCGTGCCGAGCGTGGTGAGCGTGATCGAAACGCCCTTGGTCAGATAGTGCTCGGGGATGACCACATGCGGATTGAGCTTTTCGACGATCTCGTCGGCCTGCTTGTAGCTCAAGATATGCTGGGAGCTGTCGACCGGCAGAATCAACACGTCGAGGTTCGTCAGCGCTGCCCAGACGTGCTCACCCGGGTTCTGCCGGTTGTCGCCCCATACCGCGATGCGCATGCCGCCGGTTTCGACGAGATAGATGTTATTGTCCAGATGATGATAGTTGTCCGGCGGACATTGCGGCTGCCCGAACTCCGGCATCGCGTCGGTCCACTTGTACCAGCCGGGCGCCTCGCATTGATGCTTGTCCGCCAGGCCAGTGATCTTGACGTCATTAAACGTGAACATACCGGTCATGCGGTCGAGCAGCATCTGCGCCTGCGGCCGTTCGACAGCGTCGTGGTCGAAGTGGGCGTGCGTGGACAGCACTGCATCGACCTCTACCTGCGGGAATTCTTCGGGAAACCACAGCCCCCAGGCACCGGAAGGATCATTACGCCAGGGGTCGAACAGCATAGTAAGGCCGGCAGGAGATGTGATGCGGAACGCCGCGTGACCAAAGAATTCGACGGTGACCTCGCCCGCCGCGGCGCTGTCGCCGCCACCGGTCTTCTGCATGTCGACGATGTGGTTGTTGTTCTTGACCTGCTTCCAGGCCTGGGACTGGCCCAGCACCTGCGTGGTCGCGCCGGCGACGATCATCACGCTTATCAAGCCGCCGATTAACAAAGCCGTAGGCTTGTTCTTGTGTTTCATGTTCGTGCTCCTCCCCGTTCTTTTTGATGAAGGTGTCTGCCTTTTCGAATATAGACTAAAACTCAGTCGTCGGCGAGTATGCGCGCAAACACGCGCAGCGCATTACCGCCCATGACCAGACTGATCTCGTTGCGCTCGAGCCCCACTTCGCGTAGCGCTTGTGTCAATAGCACCAGCCCGGTCACGTCGACAGGCGTTCGCACCGCGCCGTTGAAATCGGAACCGAGCGCGACGTGCTCGATACCCACGAGATCGCGCACATAACGCATCGCGCGCGCGGTATGTCTTAGTTCACCGCCGCACACCGCGACGCGCCACAGCCCGATGCCAATCAACCCACCGTTGGCCGCAATGCGGCGAATATGCTTATCGCTCAGGTTACGCCGGTTATTGCATGTCCCGCGCACGCCGGTGTGCGAAACCACCACGGGTTGCGAAGCGATAATCAACACGTCGTCAATGGTTCGCTCCGAGGCGTGCGCGAGATCGACGATCATATGCAGCGCCTGCGCCTTGTGAATGAGCTCACGCCCCAGTGGCGTTAGTCCGCCCTTACGAACGCCGTGCGCGGAACCGGCAGCTTCGTTATCGAAAAAGTGCGCCAGACCGATCATGCGGAAACCCGCGGCGTGCAGCTTCTCCAGATTATCGATATCGCCCTCCAGCGCGTGTGCGCCTTCGAGCCCGAGCATCGCACCAACGGGACCGCCGCCCCTGCGGGCTGCGACGAGGGCATCGAGCTCGCGCGTGCTCGTGATCAACCTGAGCTGCCCGTTGGAATCCTCGCCGAACCTGCGCAGTCGGTCTGCCTGATAAAGCGCGCGTTCGAGCGGACTGACCCAGGTCCGAGGCGGCCATGCCTGTGCGACAGCCAACGGAGTGATCAGGTCGCTGTCGCCAGTGTTGCGGCGGTTATTGAGCCCGCGTGGCGATTTGGTCACGACGCCGAACACCTGCAAACCTACGTGGCCGGACTGAAGCCTTGGAATATCGACATGACCAATAGTGGACGGCGTTGTGAGGTCCCTCCCCCACAGCAAGGGATCGGCATGCAGATCGACAATGAAGAGATTTTTGTGAAGCGCCGAGACCTGCGCATCAGCGCGGTACGGTGACGAAAGTGTAACGGTGTTGAAGCGCTTCTCGATG
>JBPCXK010000553.1:0-5624 GCA_051008635.1 Gammaproteobacteria bacterium | reverse complement strand
CGCAACGCTGCGCCCATACCTCGTACTGCCTGGCAAATTCTTCCACGATTTCCGGGTAGCCATCCGCCACGTTCGTCATCTCCGTGCGGTCGGCCTCCATGTCGTACAGCTCCCAGGGGCCGGGATACTCCCTGACGAGTTTCCACCTGCCGACTCGAACCGCCGCGTTACCCTCGTGCTCCCAGAACAGGGGCCGTGGCGAAAGATGATCATCCGCAAACACGGGGGCGAGACTGTGCCCCTGCGCCGGCGGAATACGATGCCCGGCGAATTCTTCGGGATACTGCGCACCCGTTATGTCCAGGATAGTCGCCATGATGTCCGGAAGATGCGCGGGCGTATGCCGCAGACCGCCAGGTTCCTCAATGCCGTGGGGCCAATGACAAATCAGCGGCGTCGAGACGCCGCCTTCGTGAGTCCAGTGTTTGTAGAGCCTGAACGGCGTGTTGGACAGGTTGGCCCACGCCGTCCCATAGCTCTGGTAGGTGTTCTCGGGTCCCGGCATGATTTCGGGAGTGTTGCCGAGCACTACCTTCTCGCCGTTTCGTGTGTGCGATCTGGCGATCATCAGCTCGTTCACCAATTGTTCCACGGCAACGTTCTCGGGAATGTCCTCCGCACAGGCGCCGTTATCGGACAAGAACAGGATGAGCGTGTTGTCGAGCTGACCGGTTTCTTCAAGAGCCTCGACAATGCGCCCGATACCCTGGTCCATACGATCGACCTGAGCGGCATAGACTTCCATACAACGCAGCAACCACACCTTGTTCTCGGCGTTCTCCCACGCCGGTTGCGACGGATCGCGATCAGTCAGCCTCCAGTCCGTGTCGATGATGCCCGCCTCGATCATTCGTATCAGGCGCGCTTCGCGAAGCTGGTCCCAGCCGGCATCGAATCTGCCTTTGTATTTTGCGATATCCTCGTCGTGAGCATGCAAGGGCCAGTGCGGCGCGGTATAGGCTACATACTGGAAGAACGGCCGATCGGGATGGTTTGCCCGGTTGCCTCTGATGTAGGCGGCTGCCTGGTCGCTGATGGCATCGGTGTAGAAAAAGGCGTCGTCCTGCCCGGCCTCATCCTCAATGTTGTCGTTGCCACGCGTCAGGGTGTTGGGGTGGTAGAAACTGCCTGCGCCGATGATCGTACCGAAGAATTCGTCGAAGCCGCGTTGCATCGGCCACGAGTCGGTTGGCTCGACGAGGTTGCTGGAAACATGCCACTTACCGCTCAGGCAGGTCCGGTACCCGTGCGCGCCGAGCACTTCCGCGATGGTCACGCAATTGCGATTGAGGTCACCGGCATAGCCTTCGGGTCCGGTGGGGTAAGTCAGAATGCCGATGCCGGTTTGATGCGGATAAAGCCCCGTCAACAGCGACGCGCGCGACGGACTGCAGCGGGGCGAGTTGTAGAACTGACTAAACCGCAACCCCTTCCGCGCCAGTCGATCCAGGTTCGGTGTATCGATCTCGCCGCCGTAACAGCCAATATCCGAATACCCCATATCGTCGTTGAGAATCAGCAACACATTCGGTCTGTTTTGCATCTGCGTTACTCCGTAATCCGGCATAGCCGGAACCAAAGATGTGCCTGTTCAACGGCGGACTTTACCACCCCTTGCCCACCGCAACGCCGGCGTGTGAGGCGCGCTGCCGTGGACAAGGCGTGGAAAAGTCCACCTTGCTTGTGCGCGACCGCCGGCTGAAAATTCTTGGTATTTTTGTACAAGATTTCAGTGGTAAGGTACTAATCTCCATTGCTTTGATTCGATTCGCGTGCAATGCGCAGCCCGGTGTCCGCCTCAAAAAGGTGGATGGCGTTGATGTCGAAAGCAATCGGCACCTTATCGCCGTCCCCCACACTCGGCATTTCGGCAACACGCACTTTCAGCAGGTTGTCACCGAGATACAGATTGAGCAGAAAGCCCTCGCCGAGATTCTCTGACAGGTAGAGCTGGGCCGATATGCCGTGCGGATCGATGCGGACGCGCGATGGCCGGATGCCCAGTGTCACCAGTCTGTCGGGGCCTGGCGGCGGATCCGGAAGCTCGATAGATGCGCCTTCGACGATCAACGTGCGGCCCCGAAGTTGTGCCGGCAACAGGTTCATCGGCGGGCTACCGATAAACGATGCCACCTCAATGGTGCGCGGCTGGTTGAACACCGCCTCGGGTGTGCCGATCTGCACGATCCGACCGTCGAAGAAGACCGCCAGGCGGTCCGCCAGGGTCATCGCCTCTTCCTGGTCGTGCGTCACGTAGATCGCCGTCACATTGAGGCTGCGCTGCAGCTTCTTCAGTTCGACGCGCGTTTCCAGGCGAAGCTGCGCGTCCAGGTTGGACAACGGCTCGTCGAGCAGAAACAGCCTGGGCTGCCTGACAATCGCCCTGGCGAGCGCGCAACGCTGTTGCTGTCCGCCGCTGAGCTGGCCAGGCCTGCGATCGAGCAGGTGATCGATGCGTACTTTTTCCGCAGCCCGCATCACCATGCCTTGCGCATCGGCAGCAGGCACTTTGTCCATCTTCAGCGGGAAGGCGATATTGTCGCGCACTGTCATGTGTGGGTAGAGCGCGTAATTCTGAAACACCATGGCGATATCGCGTTGCCCAGGCGGTGCATGAGTCACATCGACGCCGTCGACCTCGATCACACCCTCGTCAGGTGTGTCCAGACCGGCAATCATCCGTAGCGTGGTCGTCTTTCCGGAACCGGACGGGCCGAGCAGCGCGAAGAACTCGACCGGTTCTATTTCGAGGTCGATACGGTCGAGCGCAACAACACTCCCGAAGCGCTTGCAAATACCACGGAGATTGACCTGACCTTGCGCGATTACCGGCGGCCTCCGCCCTTTACTGCACCCACAGTCAGGCCTTTCACAATCTGCTTCTGCGCGGCGATACCGATGATCACAACCGGCAACATGGCGATCAGCGCGGCCGCGGAGAGTTTGGCCCACAAGGTCTGTTCGACGGACACGAAGTTATACATCGCCACCGTCACCGGCCGAACGGTATTACCGCCGAGCTGAACCGCAAACAGAAATTCGTTCCATGCGTTCAGAAACACAAAAATCACCGTGACCGCGATCCCGCCGCGCACCTGCGGGATGATGATGTGCCACAGCGTCTGCAGGCGACTCGCTTTATCCAGAAACGCTGCCTCCTCCATTTCCAGAGGAATGTCCTCCATGTATGACACCATCAACCAGATCGCAAACGGCAGCGAAAAAGTAAGGTAGACAATGATCATGCCCTGATAAGTGTCCAGCCAGTTGATGCGATTGAGTATCAGAAAATAGGGAATCACCAGCCCCACCGGCGGCACCATCTGCGTGGCCAGCGTGTAGAAACCGAGAGATTTTTTGGCCGGGAGCCTGAGTCTCGCGAAGGCATATGCAGCAGGGACTGCGAGCACAATGGTCAGCAACGTGGTCGTCACGGCGACGATGGTGCTGGTCGCGAGACTGGATACGATGGAGAAGTCTCCGAACAGCGCATCTGCGTAGTTCTGCGCTATCGGATTGAAGATCACGCTCGGCGGATAGGCGAGCACTTCGTTCTCCGACTTGAGCGAGACGACCACTGCCCACAGGAGTGGGAACACCCACACCAGCAGCAACACGCTGGCGCCTGCAACAAGCATGATAGTGCGCCGCCTCGCGGCGCGCCGGTATTCGCTCACGAGCGGCCTCCCCTGTCGCGCGCGGTCCGCAGATGAAACAATGCGCCGGATACCACCATCGTTATGACCAGCAGCGACACCGCAAGCGCCGAGCCGTAGCCGAAGTTCAACTCTACAAACGAGGTCTTGAAGGCATAGAGATTGAGGATCTCACTCGCGGTGCCCGGGCCGCCACCGGTAGCGGCGAATATCGCAGCGAAAGCGGAAAGCGCAATCATGGCGCGCATGATAATCACGATTACGATGGCGGGACGCAACAGCGGTAGCGTGATGTGCCAGAAGCGCTGCAACGCGTTGGCTTTGTCGATGCGCGCCGCCTCGTAAACATCGACAGGCAGCGCTGCAAGACTGGCAAGGAACACCAGAAAAGCGAATGGTGTCCACTGCCATGTGTGAATGACGATTACCGATATCAGCGCCGGCACTGGCGCGCCCAACCAGTTGACCTGCTCGAACCCCATCCACTGCACAAAGAAATCCACCATCCCGAAATTGGGCGCCAGCATCAGTGTGCGCCAGAACAGTCCGACCACGACCGGAGCCAGCACGATTGGCAGTATGGCGACGATGCGAAACACCCATTGACCTTTCGGAATCTGCATGACCAGCAATGCCAGACCCATACCGATCGCCACCTGCATCGATACGCTGGATACCGTGTAGATGCCGGTCAAGGCAAGCGCATGCCAGAAACGGGAGTCACCCCGCATCTCGAGATAGTTGTCGAATCCCGCGAAACCGTCCAGGAACGGCATGGCGAGATTGATCGTTTGCAACGAGCTCCAGATCAGGTAGCCAAGCGGGAATGTCGTCGTCAGCAACAGGACCAGCAGGCTGGGTGCGGTCAGCAAAAGGGCGAAGCGTCTCTCTGCGGAACGCGTATCGCCGTTTTCGCTGACCGTGGACACCAGCCGCGCATCAGGCTTTGAGGATCTTGTCTATTTTCTTCTGTGCTTCTTTCAGCGCCTCCGCGGGCTTGGCCTGTCCGATCAGGGCGGATTGGATTGCCGTTGCCATGGTGTCGCCGACCGCCGGCCATTGCGGAAGCCGCGGCCGCCAATCGGGATCCGTGTCATTGGCGAACGACTCGGTAGACGCCTTGACGTAGTTGTGACCGAACTTGCTCATCAGATCCAGGAATTTCGGATCCTTCCACAAGGATGCACGGTTAGCGCCCGTGCGCTTGTAAGCGCCCGGGAAAGCATAAGAAGTGGCTACCTGCACCTCGCGCGATCCGGCCCATTGACTGAACAGCCAGGTAGCCTGTTTTTGCTTCTCCGTAAGCGCGCCATTGATCGGAAAGCTCCAGTTCCAGATAGAGGTCACGCGCTTGCCGGACGGCCCCTTCGGCCAACGCGCGAAGCCAATCTTACCGACAACCTTTGATTTCTCGGGGTTCGCGACCACGGCTGCGCTACCGTGCGCGTCGATGTAGGAGCCGACGGTGCCCTGTCCGAAGGCATCGGCGATGTCGGGCCAGTTCCAGTTCTCCACGCCTTTCGGGGCGTAGTTGTTCAGGAGCTTCACGTAGTACTCGAGCGCGCCGAGCGCCTCGGGAGTGTCTACCGTTATGCGATCGCCGTCGAACCACTCCCCGCCGTATGAACGAAAAATCGATGGATAGATGTACATGTTCTGACCGGCGCCGCGAAACCCCCGCAGCGCGCAACCCCAGAGGCGATCGTCCGGGTTGTGGACCCTGGCCGCGTTAGACGCGTACTCGTCGAGCGTTTCAGCCGGGCCGATACCGGCCGCATCGTAGACATCTTTTCGGTAGATCTGGATGGTTGCCTCACCATCAAAGGGGATGCCGTAAGGCCTGCCGTCGACCGAGGTGGCCCCGCGATGCCCGGGCTGAATGTCCTCGTAGGCAAACCAGTTGCTATCCGTCAGCCTGCCGTTGCCGAGGTAGTCGTCCAGCGGATCGATCCAGGCGTTGGTGACGTA